>CANFZJ010000038.1 GCA_947451445.1 Comamonadaceae bacterium | reverse complement strand
TGTTCACCATGACCGACGTGCCCGTGCAGTCGGTGGCGTTGAAGCTGTTTACCGGCATTGAAAAGTTCGAGATCATGGCGATCCCGTTCTTCATTTTGGCGGGCAACTTTTTGACCCACGGCGGGGTGGCGCGGCGCATGATCCGCTTTGCCACCAGCATGATCGGCCACTGGCACGGCGGCCTGGGGCTGGCGGGCGTGATGGCCTGCGCCCTGTTCGCGGCGGTGTCCGGCTCCAGCCCGGCGACCGTGGTGGCCATTGGCTCGGTGATCTTGCCCGCCATGACCAAGCAGGGCTTTCCGCCCAAGTTTGGCGCGGGCATTTTGACCACCTCCGGCTCGCTCGGCATTTTGATCCCACCGTCCATCGCCATGGTGATGTTCTCGGTGTCCACCAACGTGTCGGTCGGCTCCATGTTCATCGCCGGTATCGTGCCCGGCATTGCGCTGGCCATCGCCCTGGGCTTCACCACCTGGAACATCGCCCGCAAGAACAACTACCCCCGCATGCCCAAGGCCACCTGGGGTGAGCGCTGGGTGGCGTTCCGCGAAAGCGTCTGGGGCCTGCTGCTGATCGTGGTGGTGATGGGCGGCATCTACAGCGGTGTGTTCACGCCCACCGAGGCGGCCGCCATGGCGGCGGTCTACGCCTTTGTGGTGGCGGTGTTTGTCTACAAAGACATGCCCCTGAAACGCATCCCCAAGGTGCTGCTCGACTCGGCCAGCATGAGCGCCATGCTGCTGTACATCATCACCAACGCGGTGCTGTTCAGCTTCTTGATGACCAGCGAAAACATCCCCCAGGCCATGGCCGACTGGATGATCGGCCAGGGCTTTGGCCCCATCGTCTTCCTGCTGGTGACCAACGTGCTGCTGCTGCTGGCGGGTAACGTGATGGAGCCCAGCTCGATCATCCTGATCCTGGCCCCCATCCTGTTCCCGGTGGCCATGAAGCTGGGCATCAACCCCATCCACTTCGGTATCTTGATCGTGGTGAACATGGAGGTCGGCATGTGCCACCCGCCGGTGGGGCTGAACCTGTATGTGGCGTCCGGCATTACCAAGATGGGCATCAGCGAGCTGACCGTGGCGGTGATGCCGTGGCTGCTGACGATGCTGGCCTTCTTGGGTGTGGTGACCTACTGGCCTGGCCTGACGCTGTGGCTGCCACGCTTGTTGGGCATGGCGACCTGATCCGGGCTCCCGCACTTCCTGCGGAACCTGTTGCAAAAGCCCCGGCATGCCGGGGTTTTTGCTTTTTTGCTATATAAATAGTAGCTGCTTGCGCAGGTGTTATATGCGCTGGCATCGGTTTTTGTATGTAAGGCTGGGTGCCGGCCTAGGGGTCTGGGTGCTGGGGCTGGTGGCTGGGGCCTCCCGCTACAATCCGCACCCAGCCAAGCCATTGAAAATGGCTGGCACGCCCCTGCTTTTGCTGACGGGACGCCCTGTATGGCCGGTGTGCCAGCACCAGGGTTTCATCGCCATGGGGCCCAGCCCGCGGTGTTTGGGCACTGACTGGCTGCGCTATCTGCGCGCGCAGTCGTCACCCCCCTGTTCAGCCCATTGCCGCTGCCTCCTGGCTGCGAAGGAACCATTTTTTGCGCACGAACTTCAGCAGTTCCAAACTTGTTCGCCTGTTGGCCGAGCCGTCCACCCCCGGTGCGGCGGGCACCCGCGTGGATTCGGCCGAGCAATTGAGCACTCTGCTGGGCGTATTCGACGCGGTGACGCTGCGCGGCGCACTGCATGCGATCCAGGCTATGCGCGTGGCAACTCCGCCTGCTACAAAGTCTGCCGACCCGGGGCGCGGTGTGGGCCTTGCGGAACAGCTGCGGCAGTTGCGCCTGGTGTTGGTTCACGCCATCACGGTCCAGCCCGTGGCAGTGGCCGACGCGGGTGCCAGCCGACGCCGGGGCCGCAGTCCAGCGCCGCTGTCCGTACCTGCGGCACCCGAAGCCGCCGCTGTGGATTACGCGCTGTACCGCCAGCGCCATCTGGACCTGCAGCGCACGATGGAGTTGATGGTCACGCCCTTGCGCGCACGGGTGCGTGAGGCGCTGGCCGCGGTGTCGCCCGCATTGCGCCAGCTGGCCGCGCTGGACGGGGTGTGGGAGCAGCTGCTGGCCGCGCGTGAGCAAAAGGCGCTGGCCACCATTCCAACCCTGTTGAAAAGCCGGTTTGAACAGCTGCGCGCGCTGCAGCCCCGTGCCTGGTTGGATACCTTTGGCCAAGAGCAGCAAGCCGTGCTGCTGGCCGAGCTGGACCTGCGACTGGAGCCCGTCACGGGCTTGGTCGAGGCGTTTCAGCGGGAAACCGCGGTAGCGCAGGGGCCTGCCCAGGCGCTGCGCACAGATAGTGAAAACCTTGAGAACACTGTATGAATAGATTTGTTTTTGCCGCCATCTTCGCCGTCGGCCTGCTCGGCGTGGCCTGGGTGGGCTATGGGTTTGTGGGCACGAGCGCGCTGGCGCTGGCGGTCACCCTGCTGATTGCGTGTGTCTACCTGCTGGGGGCGCTGGAGCTGCGCCGGTTCCGGGCGGATACGGCTTCGTTGGCGGCGGCGCTGGCCGACGTGGTGCAGGCCCCGGCGGATGTGCACGCCTGGCTGCAGCGCCTGCCTGCCGTGTTGCGCAACCCCGTGCGTATGCGCGTCGAGGGCGAACGCAGCGCCTTGCCCGGCCTGGCGCTAACGCCCTACCTGGTGGGCCTGTTGGTGATGCTGGGCATGCTGGGCACCTTCCTCGGCATGGTGGTGACCTTCAAGGGGGCGGTGTTTGCGCTGGAAGGGTCCACCGATCTGCAGGCCATCCGCTCCGCGCTGGCGGCGCCTATCAAGGGCCTGGGCCTGTCGTTTGGCACCTCGGTGGCCGGGGTGGCGGCGTCTGCTGTGCTGGGGCTGCTATCGGCCATGGCCCGGCGGGAGCGGCTGGACGCGGTGCGCCTGCTGGATGCACGCATCGCCACCAGTTTGCGGCCCTTTTCCATGGCGCACCAGCGGCAAGAAGCCTTTCATGCGCTGCAGGTGCAGGCCCATGCCCTGCCCGACGTGGCCCAGCGCTTGCAAGCCATGATGGACGGTATGGAACAGCGCAGCCAGCAGCTGAATGCGCAGTTACTGGGCCAGCAGGCACAGTTCCACCAAGAGGTGTCGGGCGCGTACGGCGCGCTGGCCAGCTCCGTGGGCGCGTCGCTGCAAGCCAGCCTGGCAGCGGCCGCACGGGCGGCTGGCGACAGCATCCAACCCGTTGTCCAGGCGGCGATGGCCGAGATGGCGCAGGAATCCACCCGGCTGCACCAGCGCGTGTTCGATGCCACCCAAACGCAGCTCAACGGCCTGGCCCTGGGCTGGGACGCGGCGGCCAGCCGGGTGTCCGATGGCTGGGCCGCCGCGCAAAACAACCAAGAACGCGGCAGCGAGGCCCAGGCGGCGCGGTTGGACGCCGCGCTGCAAGGCTTTGCCGATACGTTTGCGCAGCGCTCCAGCGCGCTGTTGGCCTCGGTACAGGCGTCCGCCACCCAGTCGCGGGACGCGCAGCGCACGCTGGACCAGCAGCACCTGCACGGCTGGACGCAGGCACTCCAGTCCGCCACCACCCAGCTGCAGGGCGAGTGGCGCAGCCTGGGCGCGCAGGCGCTGGCCCAGCAGCAGGCCGTGTGCCAAACGCTAGAGAAGACGGCTGGCGAGATGGTGGACCACACCCGCCAGCAGGCGGGCGCAACGCTGGCGCAGGTCGCTGGTTTGGTCGGCCGCTCGGAAGCCTTGCTGGCCACCCATACCGAGGCAGAAACCCGCTGGACCCAGCAGCAGGCGGTGCGGCTGGA
Source organism: Comamonadaceae bacterium (assembly GCA_947451445.1). Taxonomy (GTDB): domain Bacteria; phylum Pseudomonadota; class Gammaproteobacteria; order Burkholderiales; family Burkholderiaceae_C; genus Rhodoferax_B. The sequence goes on along the minus strand of CANFZJ010000038.1, from coordinate 10,123 downwards.
TGCCCTAGCCCAACTCTGGCGCGAAGAACTCGGCGCGCTCCGTGCGGACGAGGCGGTGCGCGGCCAGGCCGCGGTAGACCGGCTGGCGCAACTGCAGTCGGCGGTGGCGACCCATCTGGGCACATTGGGGGCTGCCCTGGAGGCCCCTCTGGAGCGGTTGATGGCCACCGCCGCCCAGGCTCCCCAAGCCGCGGCGGAAGTCATCGCCCAGCTGCGCCAACAAATGGCCGGCTTCAGCGAACGCGACAACCAGGCGGTGGAGGAGCGCACCCAACTGGTGGCCCAGCTCACCGCCTTGCTGCACACACTGAACCAGGCCAGCGGCGCACAGCGCGCCGCGATTGATGCGATGGTGGCCTCCGCCTCTGGCGTGCTGGACCACGCCGCCCAGGCGTTCGCCCAATCCCTGGGCGCGCAAGCCAGCCAAACCGCCGAAGTCGCCGCCCAGGTGGCCGGCAGCGCCGTGGAGCTGGCCAGCCTGGGCGAGTCGTTCGGCCACGGCGTCCAGCTGTTCAGTGCCTCGAATGAAAAACTGGCCACCAGCCTGCAGCGCGTGGAAGCGGCCATCCAGCAATCGGCCGCGCGCAGCGACGAGCAACTGGCCTACTACGTGGCCCAGGCGCGCGAGGTGATTGACCTCAGCATCTCCGCCCAGCAAACCGTGGTGGCAGACATGCGCCGCCTGCGCAGCGCCGCCGCCGTGGCCGAAGGCGCTGCGGCATGACCGGCGCGGACGATTGGGACGACGGCGTAGAGCAGACCGCCCCCGTCTGGGCCGTGTTTGGCGACCTGATGGCGGGCCTGCTGGGTGCCTTCGTGCTGGTGCTGGTCGGCGTGCTGGTGGTGCAGATGGACCTGGTCACCAACCTGCAGGCCGAAGTGGCCAAGCGCCAGAGCGAAGAGCAGCGCCGCATGGCCCTGGAAAAAGCCCTGGCCGGGCCTTTGGCCTCCGGCCGCGTCACGCTGAACAACGGCCGTATCGGCATCAGCGGCAACGTGCTGTTCCCGGTCAACTCCGACCAGCTGCGCCCCGAAGGTCGGCAATTGCTAAAAACCCTGGTGCCGCCGCTGCAGGTCTACCTGGGCGCGCGGGATGACATGCTGATGGTCAGCGGCTTTACCGACAACCAGCCCATCATCGACCGCAACCAGCACTTCGCCGACAACCTGGAGCTGTCGGCCCAGCGCGCGCTCACGGTGTCGCGCGCCCTCATCGAATCCGGCATGCCCTCGTCACGCGTGTTTGCCGCCGCCTTTGGTGCCGAGCAGCCCGTGGCGTCGAACGACAACGACACCGGCCGCGCCCAAAACCGCCGTGTGGAAATGGCCCCCGTGCCGCGCACCGCAGCCGAGAAGCCGTCCACAACGCCATGACGCAGCCAGAGGCCTTCGATGCGGCTGCAACGCTGGCGTCTTTGCACAGCGCAGGCGCGCAGCACTGGGACCCCGTGCGCTTTCGCTACCTGGAAGCCATGCACCAGCGCGCGCAAGCCGCGCCCGAGCCAGTGCGGCGCGTGGTGGATGGCAAGCTGCAAGCCGCTCTGGCTGACTATGCTGGGCGCAGACCCCAGGCCCATACTGTCGAACCCATCGCCCCCCCGACATCTCCGCTGGCCGCGCTGAACGCCTACATCCGCACTGCCACGCAGCCCGACGCCGAGGGCAGTGCCGCCCCCAGCGGCTGGGGTGGCCGCCCCGAGCTCAAGAGCGTGCAAGCCTTCCGCGAGGTGTGGTCCCAATTTGCCGTGGTGGACCAGGTGGAGCAGTCCCTCCAGCGCGGCCCGGAAAACGCAGGCCCGCTGAATTCCCACATGCTGGTGCTGCGTTCCCTGGCCACGATGCGCGAGTTGTCACCCGAGTACCTGCGCCGGTTTTTGTTGCATGCGGAAACCTTGCTGTGGCTGGACCAGGAAGGGCAGCGGCTGAGTGCGCCGCAGGCGCGGCCGACACGCACCAGTCGGCGGAAGAAGTAGGGGCGGTGTTTGAAAAGGCGCTTGGTCCGTAGTGGATATTCTGCTGGACCTTCGGGGACGCGGTGCTATTAAATAAATAGCTACTAACGCACGTACTACTTGCGGCAGAGCCCGATTTGGCTTAAACCCCCGCAAACATTCCCTTCACCAGAGCTATTCCCCTGTACCCCCTTCCGCCCCACTTCCCTATAATCCATCCCTCCGAGGAGCGCTGCAACCCCCGGCCTGGCACCCCCAGGCTCCGGTGTGAGGCTCGGAGTCCATCCATCAAGTGATAACCGCGCTCACCCACTGCCTGTTAGGCGGCGTACCGGGTGAGTTCCCGGTTCACCGTCTGCGCAGTGGCCATACCAACATGTACCAACCTGTTTTGGAGCCCACCATGAACGCAGTTCTCAAACCCATCCACACCGCCGACCAAGCCATTGCCGACCTGTCCCTGGCCGCCTGGGGCCAGCGCGAAATCCGCATCGCCGAAACCGAAATGCCCGGCCTGATGGCCATCCGCGAAGAATTCGCCGCCGCCCAGCCTTTGAAGGGTGCGCGCATCACCGGTTCGCTGCACATGACGATCCAGACCGCTGTGCTGATCGAAACCCTGCAAGCCCTGGGCGCTACCGTGCGCTGGGCTTCGTGCAACATCTTCTCCACGCAAGACCACGCCGCCGCTGCCATCGCCGCTGCGGGCACGCCGGTGTTCGCCGTCAAGGGCGAGTCGCTGAAAGACTACTGGGACTACACCCACGCCATTTTTGACTTCGGCGCCAAGGGCACGCCTGGCGAAGGCCCGAACATGATTCTGGACGACGGCGGCGACGCCACCTTGCTGATGCACCTGGGCCAGCGCGCCGAGAAGGACATCTCCGTCGTGGCCAACCCCACCAGCGAAGAAGAAACCCTGCTGTTCGCCGCCATCAAGGCCAAGCTGGCTGTGGACGCCACCTGGTACACCCGCAAGTCGGCCGAGATCATCGGCGTGACCGAAGAAACCACCACCGGCGTGCACCGCCTGAACGAAATGTCGGCCAAGGGCACGCTGCTGTTCCGCGCCATCAACGTGAACGACTCGGTGACCAAGAGCAAGTTCGACAACCTGTACGGCTGCCGCGAATCCCTGGTGGACGGCATCAAGCGCGCCACTGACGTGATGATTGCAGGCAAAGTGGCCGTGGTAGCCGGTTACGGCGACGTGGGCAAGGGCTCGGCCCAGGCCCTGCGCGCCCTGAGCGCCCAGGTCTGGGTGACCGAGATCGACCCGATCAACGCGCTGCAAGCCGCCATGGAAGGCTACCGCGTGGTCACCATGAACTATGCCTGCGAACACGCCGACATCTTCGTGACCACCACCGGCAACAAGAGCGTCATCACCCACGACCACATGCTGCGCATGAAGGACCAGGCCATCGTCTGCAACATCGGCCATTTCGACAACGAAATCGAAGTCGCGTCGATTGAAAAGTACGAGTGGGAAGAAATCAAGCCGCAGGTGGACCACATCACCTTCCCCGACGGCAAGAAGATCATCCTGCTGGCCAAGGGCCGCCTGGTGAACCTGGGTTGCGGCACGGGCCACCCCAGCTTCGTGATGTCGGCCAGCTTTGCCAACCAGACCATCGCCCAGATCGAGCTGTTCACCCGTACCGATGCGTACGAAAACGGCAAGGTCTACGTGCTGCCCAAGCATTTAGACGAAAAGGTGGCCCGTTTGCACCTGAAGAAGGTCGGCGCGATGTTGACCGAGCTGACGGACGAGCAGGCCGCCTACATCGGCGTTTCCAAATCCGGCCCCTACAAAGCCGAAACCTACCGCTACTAAAGCGCCCACTCCCCCCAACGGGGGAGTTCTTTACCCCTTACCTTCCGGAGCCCGATGCGCGCTGACCAATTACTTGTAGAACGCGGCATGGCCGCATCCCGTTCCCAGGCCGTGCGCCTGATCAGCGGGGGGATGCGCTGGTTTGACGGCATCCAGTGGCGCACCGTGGCCAAGAACAAGGACGACATCCCCGTGGACGCTCCACTGGAGCTGCTGGACGACGCGGAGGCCCGTTATGTGTCGCGTGGCGGGCTCAAGCTCGCGGCGGCGTTGCAGCACGTGGGCATGGAGGCAACCGGCCTGCGGGTGCTGGACGTGGGCCAGTCCACCGGTGGCTTTACCGACTGCCTGCTGCAAGCGGGCGCGGCCCAGGTCATCGGTGTGGACGTAGGCCATGGCCAGTTGCACCCCCGGCTGCGCGAGGATGTGCGGGTGCTGTGCGTGGAGGGCCTGAACGCCCGCTCGGTGACCCCCGAATCGCTGGAGGATGCTTGCGAGTACGTGCTGTCCGAGCATTGGGCACCTGCCACCGTGTACGACCCGGAGCCCGTGTCGCCCTACAGCTGGATGAATAGCAGTGGTGGCAGCGGTGAGGTCACCGACTACGACGACAGCGACGACGCAGACGATGCGGATATCGAGGCGCACACCGCGCAATCGACCGGCAAGGTAAATGCCCGTGCGGTAGTGGCCGAGACCACCGGCCACGCGCCGCCAGAGCGGCTGCGCCGACGGGCCGGCCTAGGCGGCGTGGACACCACGCCTGCATTCGATCTGGTCACGGGCGATGTGTCCTTTATCTCGCTGACGCTGATCCTGCCCGCCCTGGAGCCGCTGCTCAAGCCCGGCGCCCATCTGCTGATGCTGGTCAAGCCCCAGTTCGAGCTGCAGCCCGGCCAGGTCGGCAAGGGTGGCATCGTGCGCGATGACGGCATGTACGCCATCGTCGAAGCGCGCTTGCGCGCCTGCTGTGCCGAGCTGGATTTGACCGTGCTGGACTGGTTCGACAGCCCTGTGGCGGGCGGTGACGGCAACCGTGAATTCTTTATTTATGCAAAAAGTGCCCAAAGTCCCCTATGAGTCTCGCATCTGACTTTCCCCTCAGCCTTGAATTCTTTCCCCCCAAAACACCCGAAGGCGCGGCCAAGCTGCGCACCGTGCGCCAGGCCCTGTATGCGCTGAAGCCTGCGTTTTGCTCGGTCACCTTTGGTGCGGGCGGCTCTACCCAAGAAGGCACGTTTGCCACCGTGGCGGAAATCTTGGCCGAAGGCGTGCCCGCTGCCAGCCATTTCTCGTGCGTGGGGGCCACCAAGGCCACCGTGCGTGCCCAGTTGGCCACTTTGCAGGCCATGGGTGTGCAGCGCCTGGTGGCGCTGCGCGGCGACCTGCCCAGCGGCTACGGCGCGGGCGGTGAATTCCACTACGCCAGCGACCTGGTGGCTTTTATCCGCGCGGAAACCGGCGACACCTTCCAGCTCGAAGTGGCCTGCTACCCCGAAGTCCACCCCCAGGCCAAGTCGGCCGAGGCGGACGTGAAGGCCTTCGCCACCAAGGTCCACGCCGGGGCCCATTCGGCCATGACCCAGTATTTCTACAACGCCGACGCCTACTTTCGCTTTGTGGACGAGTCGCGTGCACTGGGGGTGCAAATCCCCATCGTGCCCGGCATCATGCCCATCGGCAGCTCCACCCAGCTGATGCGCTTCAGCGACGCCTGCGGTGCCGAAATCCCGCGTTGGATTCGCCTGCGCCTGCAAGGTTTTGGCGACGACACCGCCAGCATCAAGGCCTTTGGCCTGGACGTGGTGACCGACCTGTGCGAACGCCTGGTCGCCGGTGGCGCACCCAGCCTGCACTTCTACACCATGAACCAAAGCGTGGCGACGTTAGAGATTTGCCAGCGGCTGGGTTTGCCGGGGTAACTGTCTGCTATTGAATATGTAGCTGCCAGCGCAGGTAAATGCTGCGCTGGAGGGTTATTTCATTCGGAAATAAAGCGCTGCCGAAAGGCCTCGCAGAACTGCGCGGTCCCTGTCAGCGACAGGGTGGCGGTTTGCCGCAGCTGCCCGGCCACTGGTTCTGCATGCTGCTGCACCTGAAAGTCCCACTCGCCGCCCTCGTCCAGCGGGGCTTGCATGCCGGGGAAGGTGGCCGCCGCCCAGTCCAGCACCTGCCGAATTTCGGCCTGCACCGCACCCGCTTGGGGCATGGGAACGCAGGCCATGGCTTCCAGTGTGCCGTTGCCCTGGTCGTCTTCGCTGTCGTCGAAGTCGAGATAGGCCAGCATGAGGGTTCGGTAAGTCATAAGTTGTGCATTTGGCCGTCGGATTCGGGATGCAGTGCGAGGCGTGGAGCCCGCCGCATAGCTCTGCTATGCAAGGGATTCACAACGACGCAATGCGCCCGAAGCTGGCGAGACAAATGTGCAAGTGATTGCTTGCCGAGCCCTTAGTCCTCTGCGTCGTCCTGGTCGTCGGCACGGGGGCCACGGGCGGTGCGCACCCCGTTTTTGGCCACCAGCGCGATGTAGAACGACGTGCTACCGCTGGCCACCAGTGCGTCGATCAGCTTGGTGATGGCGGCGTAATGCGCCACGACAGCGGTGTCGGCGCTGCTGCCAAACTGGCAGTCCCAGTCCCAGTAGTCCACGCCCGCAGGCAGGGGCACGCGCAACTGGCGCTGCATGTATTTGCGGATCTCGTGTTTGGTGGCTTCCAGCACGCGGTCGGGGTGCTTGCCTTCGATGTTCAGTTGAAAAGTCTTTTTCACGGTTGCCTTTGGTAGGCCGGTGCCACCCTGGTTGGGGGCCGCTCGGCAGGCGCTCGATTATGGGGCTTGCGGCAGGTCTGCCAGCGGCAGGTAAATATCGCTCTGAAAATCCGGCAGGCTCCTAGGTGAGCCTGCGGGGCTGTGGCGCATTGCCGCGCTCAAGTGTGTGCGGTAGTTGTCGATACGGAGGATATGCATATTTCTGCCATCGGCTCGGCGTCTGCCACCTCTTCGGGGGCGGCGGATACGTCTGGCACCATCGCCAAGCTGCAAAAGCAGATCGAGCAACTGACCATTGCGCTGAAAGACCTGGCCTCCAGTGACATGGAGGCCAAGGCCAAGCTGCTCAAGAGCAAGTTGTTGCAGGGCATGATCCAAATGCTGCAACAGCAAATCGCGGCCCTGCAGCGGCAAAGCCAGCAGGCCCAGGCACTCAAGCAGCAAGTCACCCAGGCCCAGCCCAGTGCGTCCGTGCAGCGCAAGGCCAGCCAAACCGTCGGGACTGTGCTGGATACCTTTGCGTGATTGCTACATAAAGAATAGCTGCTAGCGCTGTATTTGTATGCAGTAGAGGCTTATTTTATGGATGAAAAATAAAAGACGGCTGGCGGTTACCGCAGCTGGGCCAGTGTGGCGCGTTGCTGGCCTGCCGCGTCGAAGTTGGCCGGGGCCAGCCAGCGCTGGAAGGCGCTGCGCAGTGCGGGCCATTCGCTGTCCAGGATGGAGAACCAGGCCGTGTCGCGGCTGCGGCCTTTGTAGACCAGGGCTTGGCGAAAGATGCTTTCGGCGGTAAAGCCCAGGCGGGTGGCGGCCTGGACGGACGGCGCGTTCAGCGCATCGCACTTCCACTCGTAGCGGCGGTAGCCCAGCGTGTCAAACGCGTGCTGCATCATCAAAAACTGCGCCTCGGTGGAGATGGGCGTGCGTTTCAGCAACGGCGAGAACATCACATGCCCCACCTCCACGATGCCGTTGGCCGGGTCGATGCGCATGTGCGACAGCGTGCCCACGGCGCGCCCGGTGCGCAGGGCTATCACCGCGTAGTGCACCGGGTCGGCGCTGGCCGCGATGCGCTCGGCATAGGCGCGGTAGCTGTCCACATCGGTAAACGGGTCGGCGATCATGTAGGTCCAGTCGCTGCCGGTGGGGGCCTGGCCGTAGGCCGCAAACAGGTCGTCGGCATGGCGCGCTGCGTTCAGCGGCTCCAGGCGGCAGTACTGGCCTGCCATCGCGGTGCTGACCTGGTAGGGGCGGGCGGTCCAGCCGGGTAGCGGTGCGCCGATGGGCTGGCCGTAGAGGTTGGTGTGTTGCATGGGGCGCTTTCAGTGGAATAGCGCCGAGCTTAGGGGATGCGTGGCTCCGTGCGAAGGGCCATGGAGTGGTGTTTTTTTAGGGCCATGAGCTTGGGCGGACGAAAAGATGGTTGCTACTTTATTGATAGCTACTTGCGCACGTTGTATATGCGCTAGAGCCACTTTTCATTCAAAACCTCCTCAGCGCCGCACTACCGCATCTCCCGGCGCAAAGTCGGCCGCTTTCAGCGGGCTGTGGCGGGTAATAAAGCCGCGCAGCACGTCGGCATCCACAAATCCACTGTCGATGTAGGCCTTGTGCCCGAGCAGCTTGGGGTAGCCGTCGCCGCCGACGGCCTGGAAGTTGTTGACGGCCATGCGGTAGGTTTTGGCAGGGTCAACCGCTGCGCCCTGGATGCGGGCGCTGGTGACGGCACCGCCGGTGATGACCAGCTGGATGCCTGCGAATTGCGGGAATGCGCCCGACCCGGCGGACATTTTGGCGACTGCATTCAGGTAGGCCAGCGCCTCGGCACCGCTGAAGTCCACGGTGGCGATGGTGTTGCCGAAAGGCTGCACCTTGAGCACGTCCTTATAGGCCAGCGGGCCTGCAGGCAGGGAGTCGCGCACGCCGCCCGCGTTGACCACGGCAAAGTCGGCGTGGGTTTTCTCCATCATGGACAGGCCGACCAGCACGCCCATGGCGGCAGGCTCTTTGCGGATGGTGCTGCGGTCACCTTCGATGCGGGCATCGGTACTGCCGACGGGGATGCCCAGCTTTTCCTGGCCCACGTTTTGGTAGGGGGTGAGCATGGCGAGCATGGCCGGGTCTTCGGCGATTTCACGGGTGTAGAACTGTTTGGCGGTCTTGCCGTCGTCCAGCTTGACGGTTTTCTTGAGGTTGATGGGGATCAGCGCGTAGTGGACCAGCGTGAACGCGCCGTTGCGGTATTCAAAGTCGGCCCGGCCCACGTATTTGCCCCATTCGTGGGCCTGGACGATCCAGGTGCCGTTTTGCCGGTCCGGGGCGCAGGGGGTGCCGGGTACGTAGGCTTCGTCGCGCACGTTTTCACTCTTCATGCAGACCGGGTTTTGCGAATGGCCGCCGACCACCAGGTCGATGCCTTGGACGGCGCGGGCCATTTCCACGTCGCCCTGGGCCTGGGTGCCGTGCTGGCCGTCCACATAGTGGCCCATGTGGGTGGCGGCGATGACCACGTCGGCCTGGGCGCGCAGCTCGGGCACGACCTGGCGGGCCTCGGCAATGACGCTGCGGAATTCGACATCTTTGACGTTATCGGGGTGGACCATCTTGAAGGTGTCTTCGGTGGTCAGGCCCATGACGCCAACGCGAACGCCGCCCAGGTTGAAGATTTTGTAGGGCGCGAACATGCGCTGGCCGTGGTCGTAGATGTTGGCCGACAGCATGGGGAAGGTGGCCAGGTCGCGCTGCATCTTGAGCACGACACGGGGTTTGTCGAACTCGTGGTTGCCCACCGCCATGGCGTCAAAGCCCAGCAGGTTCATGCCGCGAAAGTCGGGCACGGCGTCTTGCAGGTCGGACTCGGGCACGCCAGTGTTGATGTCGCCGCCACTCAGCAGCAGCACGTTGCCGCCGCTGGCCGCCACTTCGGCGCGGACCTGGTCCACCACGGTTTTCTGGGCCGACATGCCGTATTCGCCATCGCTGTTCTTCCAGAACCGACCGTGGTGGTCGTTGGTGTGCAGGATGGTGAGCTTGTAGGTTGTGTCTTTTTCGGGGCCGACGGAGGCACAGCCTGCCAGTGCGGCGACGAGTAGGACGAGGGTGAGGCGCGGAGAGGGTGTGCACATGGGCTTCCTATTTCTTTCCGCGCAGCTCTTGCATGCGCTCATCAAAATATTTTTGCACCGTGTAGCGCTCCGACAAAACCACCTCGCGGCGCGGGTGCAAAAACAGCGGCAGCGACACACGGGATTTGAGGCGCCCGTCGCCCGTGGGGTTGAGCACCCGGTGGGTGGTGGATGGGTAGTAGTGGCCGGACGCCTCTTGCAGCATGTCGCCGATGTTGACGATCAGCAGGCCAAAGTCGCAGGGCACATCAAACCATGCACCGTTTTTGCCCAGCACCTGCAGGCCGGGCTCGGTGGCGGCGGGCAGGATGGTCAGCAGGTTGATGTCGCCATGCGCTGCGGCGCGTACGCTGCCGGGTTCTTCATCGCCCCGCAGCGGCGGGTAGTGCAGCACGCGCAGCAGGGTCTGGTCGCAGCCCGCGATCATCTGCGGCAGCGGC
>CANFZJ010000037.1 GCA_947451445.1 Comamonadaceae bacterium | reverse complement strand
TGGGCTCGATGGTCAGCTGGTAGATGGAGATATGTTTGGGCCCCAGCGCAAGTGCAGCCTGCATATCCTGCTCTACATTTTGTAGAGTCTGGCCGGGCAGCGCGTACATGATGTCCAGGTTAAAGGTGTCAAACGACTGGGCCGCTTCTTCCACGGCGGCAAGGGCCTGGGCCCGGTCGTGGACCCGGCCCAGGGCTTTCAAATGCGCGTCGTTAAAGCTTTGCACGCCGACCGACAAGCGCGTCACGCCCGCTGCACGGTAGGCCTTGAAGCGGTTTTTTTCGAAGGTGCCGGGGTTGGCCTCCAGCGTGATCTCGCAGTCTGGCTCCAGCCGCAGGCGGGCGCGGATGTCACCGACCAGCCGGTCGATGGCCGCCGGTGAAAACAGGCTGGGCGTGCCGCCGCCGATGAAGATGCTGTGCACCGTGCGGCCCCAGACCAGCGGCAGCGCGGCCTCCAGGTCGGCCATCAGCGCGTCGATGTAGCGCTGCTCGGGCACTTGGGCGGTTGGCGTGGGCGCGGCCAGGCTCGCAGCGGGGTGCAGCGTCTGCGCGCCGTCAGCCCGCAATTCATGCGAGTTGAAGTCGCAGTACGGGCATTTCTTCAGGCACCAGGGCAGGTGCACGTACAGCGACAGCGGCGGCAGCGCGGCCAGCTGCAGCAGGCCGGGGCGCATATGGTGCTGCAAATCCTTCATGGCAACCACCGTTCGCGCATCAAGGCCAGCATGGCGCGGGCGGACTGGCCCCGGTGGCTGTGCGCGTTTTTGACCTCGGGCGTCAGCTCGGCGAAGGTCTTGCCGAGCGGGGGCAGGAACATCACCGGGTCGAAGCCAAAGCCGTTGTCGCCCTGGGGGGCACGGGTGATTTCACCCACCGCGCGGCCCACGGCGATCAGCGGTTCGGGGTCGAACGGGGCCCGCACGGCGACCAGGGTGCTGACCAGGGCGGCGCGGCGCTTGTCTACGTGCTGCATCTGCTCCAGCAGGGCGCGCACGTTGTTGTCGTCGCTCTTGGCGTAGCCGAACTGGGTGGCATAAAAAGCCGTGTCTACGCCCGGCAGGCCGCCAAACGCATCGACGCACAGGCCCGCGTCGTCGGCCACTGCGGGCAGGCCGCTGTGCTGCGCGGCGTGGCGGGCCTTGGCCAGCGCGTTTTCGACAAAGGTGTGGAAGGGCTCGGCCGCCTCGGGAATGCCCAGGCTGCCCTGGGTGACCAGTTCGACGCCCAGCGGGGCGAACAGGGCTTGCAGCTCGAACAGCTTGCCCGCGTTATTTGATGCCAATACAATTTTCATAAAAATACGCCTCTAGCGCTTGATATACCTGCGGTAACAGCTCTTATTTCGATAGCGACTTCTGCTGCAGCGCCATCAGCTCGACGATGCCTTTTTCGGCCAGCGACAGCAGCGCATCCATCTCGGCGCGGGTGAAGGCCACGCCTTCGGCCGTGCCCTGCACTTCCACAAAATGGCCCGCACCGGTCATTACCACGTTCATGTCGGTGTCGCAGGCCGCGTCTTCGGTGTATTCCAAGTCCAGCAGCGGCGTGCCCTGGACGATGCCGATCGAGATGGCGGCCACGCTGTGGGTGATGGGGCTGGTTTTGATCTTGCCCGCCGCCAGCAGCGTGTTGACGGCATCTTGCGCGGCCACAAACGCACCGGTGATGGCCGCGGTGCGGGTGCCGCCATCGGCCTGCAGCACATCGCAGTCGAGGTGGATGGTGCGCTCGCCCAGCAGCTTCAGATCGAACACGGCGCGCAGGCTGCGGCCAATCAGGCGCTGGATTTCTTGTGTGCGGCCGCTTTGCTTGCCACGGGCGGCTTCGCGGTCGTTACGGGTGTGGGTGGCGCGCGGCAGCATGCCGTATTCGGCAGTCACCCAGCCCTCGCCGCTGCCTTTTTTGTGGCCGGGTACTTTTTCTTCCACCGAGGCGGTGCACAGCACCTGGGTGTCGCCAAACTCGACCAGCACCGCGCCCTCGGCGTGTTTGGTGAAGTGGCGGGTGATGCGCACGGTGCGCAGCTGGTCAGCGGCACGGCCGCCGTGGCGGATGTATTCGGTCATGGTGAGTCTTATGAAGGGTAAAAACGTGAAAGCGCAAAAGGACGCGACTGTCTGTTCCAGGGACACCGTGGAACTGGCTTTGCCAGGCCACTGGTGTCGCCCCCTGCAAGGGGGTTGGCGCTGCCACACGCAGTGGGCAAGACTGGGGGTTAGCCTTTTTTAGCCGCAGTCCTTCGGATGGCTTCGTTGATTTCGGCAATGGAGCGCTCAATGGTGGCTTCGTCCAGCTCGTCGGTATCGTCATCGTTGTCAAAGCCATCGGCCTGGATCGACGAGGTGAATACGCCCTCTTGCAAGGAGTCGGTGGACACCGCCTGCTGGGACTCAGCCGGGTCCGGCGTTTCCCACTCCAACGCCACCACGGTCACATTGTCACTGGCCGCTCCGGCGGTGCGCAGGGCCAGCTCCACCAGGTCCGGCACCGCCTGCGACACCGGGGCAGCGGCCAGGCGGCGCACGATGTCCTCGTCACTCAGGCAGTCCCACAGGCCGTCTGAGCAGAGCATGATCTTGTCGCCCTGGTGCAGCATGACGGGGCCCGTGGTGTCAAACATCGGCTTCACGGGCGAGCCCAGGCAGGTGTAGAGCACGTTGCGGTTTACCGGCACATGGGCCGCGCCGCCTTCGGCGAAGTGCTGCTCGGCAAAAGAATGGTCGCGGGTGCGGGTCAGCAACTTGCCGTCGCGCACCAGGTACAGGCGCGAATCACCGCAATGCACCCAGCTGGCACTGTTGCCCTGCACCACAGCGGCCACCAAGGTGGTACGCGGGGTGTCCAGCAGGCCATGTTTGGCGGCATAGCGCAAGATTTGGTCGTGCGAGGCGAGCAAACTGCTGCCCAAAAAGGCGTTCACCTGGGGCAGCAAGGGACGGGCCTGCTTCTGGTACAGGGCCGACATGGTTTGCAAGGCGACCTGCGCGGCGATTTCGCCGTCCGGGTGGCCGCCCATGCCGTCAGCCAGTAAAAACAAACCCGAACCCTGGGTATAGCAATAGCCCATGCGGTCTTCGTTTTTGTCACGGCCGCCTTTGCGGCTGACCTGGAATACCGAGAACTTCACTTCGCCTTCACCCCATAGCCAGAGGCCGCACGCACGCCTTGCACAGACTTTTTGGTGTCGGTGACCAAGGTGTCGAACTGCAGACGCAGCTTTTCGGCCACCGTCAGCTTGGTGTAGCGGCGCTCGCCTTCGCGGCTGAGTTCTTTTTGCAGGGCAAACACCGACTGCGGACGCGACAACGGGTCTATCGCCATGCACCATTCGACCACTTCGATCAGGTTGTCCGAATACACGCTGCGCAGCCGCGACAGGGCCAGCGAAATGCGGTCTTTCTCCTGCCGCTGCGGCGCTTCGTTGGGCGGGAAGCCTTGCATGCAGGCATACATGCAGGCCCCGATGGCGTAAATATCGGTCCACGGCCCCATGGCCGAATCACGCCGGTACATTTCGGGCGCGGCAAAGCCGGGGGTGTACATCGGGCGGATGAAGTTGCCCTCTTTGTTCAGCACCTCACGGGCCGCGCCAAAGTCGATCAGCACCGCTTTGTTGTCGTCGGTGATGAATACATTGGCGGGTTTGATGTCCAAATGCAGCATCTTGTGCTGGTGCACGATGCGCAAGCCGCGCAAAATTTCATCAAACAGCGACCGGATAGTGGATTCGCGAAACACCTTTTGCTGCCGCAAATCGCGCGCGGTAATGATGAAGTCCTGCAGGGTCGCGCCCTCCAGGTAGTTCATCACCATGTAGACGGTTTCGTTTTCACGGAAAAAGTTGAGCACGCTGACCACCGAGGGGTGGGAGATTTGCGCCAGCGAGCGGCCTTCTTCAAAAAAGCTCTTCAACCCCAGCCGGTACAGCGACAGCTTTTCGGGCGGTACCTGCGGCAGCAGCTCGCCCGTGCCCCGGGTGGCCAGCGAGCTGGGCAGGTATTCCTTGATCGCCACCTGCCCGCCGTTTTTGTCTTCGGCCAGATACACCACGCCAAACCCACCGGACGACAAACGCCGCACCACCCGGTAGCCACCAACGGCGGTACCAGGAGGGAGCGTGGCCGGTTTGATCTTGGCATTCATAAATGTGGGGTGAATGGGCGGTGCGGCGGGCTTACTGAAACGGCTGAGGCGGCAGTACCGCCCCGAAACATGAAAGTTACATTCCGTAAAGCAGTTATTCTCGGGCCATTGCAACGAAGTGACCCTATTGAAATGCCAGTTTACAGCATGACCGGTTATGCCAGTGCCCAGCACAGCAGCACCAACACCCCCCCTGAAACCGAAGCCAAAAGCAGCACCGCGCGCCGCTTGGGGCTAGAAATTCGCTCTGTCAACAGCCGTTTTCTGGACCTGTCGTTCCGCCTGCCCGACGAGCTGCGCAGCCATGAACCGGCGCTGCGCGAACGCGTCATGGCCCAGCTCAAACGCGGCAAGGTAGAAGTCCGCGCCGCCATTGAGAGCACGGGCCCCACCACCCTGCCCGACCCGTCGCCACGCCTGATGCAGCGCGTCAACTCGCTACAAGACTCGGTCAAGGCCTGGCTGCCCCAGGCAGCGCCGTTGAGCGTGGCCGACGTGATCCGCCTGGCCAGCAACGAGCAAGCCCCGGCCACCGATTGGTCCGCCGAGGTGCTGCCGCTGGCCGACACCGTGCTCAAAGCCCTGCTCACGGCCCGCCAGCGCGAAGGCGACCGGCTGGCCACCATGCTGGTCGGCCACCTGAAACAACTGCGTGGCCTGGCCGAAAAAGCCCTGCCGCTGGTGCCCCAGTTGGTCGAACAGCAGCGCCAACGCTTTATTGAGCGCTGGAAAGAAGCCATGGCCCTGGCCGACGGTGCCACCCTGCCCGAAGCCGCCCAGGATCGCGCGCTGACCGAAGCCACCGCCTTCGCCATCCGCATCGACGTGGCCGAAGAGCTGACCCGGCTGCATTCGCACCTGGACGAGATGGAGCGCATCCTCAAAAAAGGCGGGGAAGTCGGCAAGCGGCTGGACTTCTTGATCCAGGAACTGCACCGCGAAGCCAACACCATGGGCAGCAAATCTGCCGCGCTGGAGCTGACCCGCATTTCTGTGGACATGAAGGTACTGATCGAGCAGATGCGCGAGCAGGTGCAAAACGTGGAGTGACCTCAGAAGGTCACAACAAAATAAGCCTCTAGCGCTTATAGCGCGTGCAGTAGCAGCTATTATTTAGATAGCACACGAACGAAAGCCGACAAACCGCACGTCGTCACCCGGCAAGGCAAAACCGCGAAATTTGGGGTGTTTCATGCGCGCACGGGTGGCAAACGCGGCCCCGCGCAGCACCCGGGCGCGGCCAAACCAGGGGACGGAATAGGCCAGCCACGGGTCAGCGCTGAAGCCCGGCCAGGGCATCAAGGTGCTGGCCGTCCATTCGTGCACCGCGCCCCAGTGAAAGCCGCGCACGTCAGCGCCCATGGCGGCGCGCTCCCACTCCAGTTCGCTGGGCAAACGCCGCCCGGCCCAACGGCACCAGGCGTCGGCCTCCCACCAGGACATATGCATGGCGGGCTGCGGGCCCGCCGCACGCACCCGCGTGCCAAACCGGGTCTGCAACACGGCACCGCTGGCCACACCGATCTGGTCCACATAGCGCGGGCCGCGCCGCCCTTCGCCCTGGTCCAGCGCCTGTAGCCAAGCCCAACCCGCGGGGTGCCAGACATCGGAATTGTCATAACCGCCATCGTCCACAAACTCGACAAACTGGGCCCACGTGACGGGCTGGGCGTCGATCTCCAGCGCAGGCACGGGCTGTGGGTGGGCCCATTTTTCGTTGTCAAACACAAAGCCCCCGGGCTGCGAGCCTAACTGCCAGGTGGTGGCAGGCAAACGCAGCGGCGGGCGCAGCGCCGGGCTGGGCGGCACAGGCAGTTGCAGGGGTACGCCGTGCAGTTGGGCCAGGGTAATGAGCTGTTCGCCACGCAGGTCTTCGTGGAACAGCGCCAGACGGTAGAAGTACAGCGCCTCGTCGTTCTCCACGGTTTTTTCCAGCAGCTCCAGCGTGCTTTCCAAAGTGGCCAGCAGGTAGTTTTTGGTGGTGGTGAGGTCGGGCCGGGGCAGCTGGGCAGATGCCTGCTCGGCGTTCCACCAGGCGTCGGCATGCGGCTCGATGGAGGCCAGCCGGGTTGGCTGGAAGCTGCAGTCGGTGCCGCGCCCACGCTGGGTGTTGCGGCCCAGCCAGGCCTCGGCCATCCAGCCAATGTGGCCCGCCAGCCAGCGCGGCTGCAGACCACCGGGGGCCAACGTGGGTACAGATTCAAACTGGTCCAGCAGGTGCAGCGTGTGGTTGCGCGCGTCCATCAAGGCCAGCGACAGCAGGTCGCGCCCAGAGCTGCGCATGGTGGGCGAGTCCAGATGGGCGGGGAGCACATGTGCGGTGTGGTGGGCCATGGGTTATTAGAACCGTTCTAAGGGTGAATCGGGTGCAGAAGTAGCCCAGGCCGCATTGATAATGGCGCCCTTACGGCCTACCGCCGCAGCCACCAACAAGAGGAGACACCATGCGCGCCTTGCTTAAATTTTCCAACGCGGTCGATTGGCTTAGTAGCCAGATCGGCAAATATGTGATCTGGCTGATCCTGGCGTCCACCGTGGTCAGCGGGGTCAATGCGGTGGTGCGCAAGGTCTTCAACGTCAGCTCCAACGCGTTTCTGGAAGTGCAGTGGTACTTGTTTGCCGCTGCCTTTTTGCTGGCCGCGGGCTACACCCTGCTGCAGGGCGAACACGTGAAGATTGACGTGGTGTCCAGCCGCCTGTCGCAGCGGGCCCAGATGTGGATCGACGTCATTGGTTTCACCTGCTTCCTGACCCCCGTGTGCCTGGCGGTGCTGTGGTACGGCGTGCCGTTCTTTGTGCGCGGCTTCCAGTCCGGCGAGATGTCGTCCAACGCGGGTGGCCTGGTCCGCTGGCCGGTGTACGCCATGATTCCGCTGGGCTTTTCGCTGCTGTTGCTGCAGGGCTGGTCAGAGCTGATCAAACGGCTGGCGTTCTTGCAGGGTCTGATCGACGACCCAACGGCCAAGAAGACCGAGAAGACGGCCGAAGAAGAACTGGCCGAGGCGATTCGCCGCCTGGCTGAAGCCAAAAACAACTAAACAAGGGAGCTTTGACTATGGAATTTCTCGTCCACAACCTGGCCCCCATCATGTTTTTGGGGCTGATGTGCTTTTTGCTGTTTGGCTTTCCGGTGGCGTTCAGCCTGGGGGCCTGCGGGCTGTTTTTTGGCTTTGTAGGCATTGAACTGGGCGCGCTGCCCGAGGCGCTGCTGCAGGCACTGCCGTTGCGCATATTCGGCATCATGCAAAACGACACGCTGCTGGCGATTCCGTTCTTCACCCTGATGGGGCTGATATTGGAACGCAGCGGCATGGCCGAGGACCTGCTGGAAACCATCGGCCAGCTGTTTGGCCCGCTGCGCGGCGGTTTAGCGCTGGCGGTGATTTTTGTGGGCGCGCTGCTGGCCGCCACCACCGGGGTGGTGGCGGCTTCGGTCATCTCGATGGGGCTGATCTCGCTGCCCATCATGCTGCGCTACGGCTACGACCGGCGCGTGGCGGCAGGGGTCATTGCGGCGTCGGGCACGCTGGCGCAGATCATTCCGCCGTCGCTGGTGCTGATTATTCTGGCCGACCAACTGGGCCGCAGCGTGGGCGAGATGTACAAGGGTGCCTTCATCCCCGGCTTCATGCTGACCGGCATGTACATCGGCTACGTCATCCTGCTGACCTTCATCAAACCGGCCTGGGTACCCGCCCTGCCCCCCGAAGCCCGCACCATCCGCGAAGACAACGGCAAGAGCGGCCTGCTGTCGCTGCTGCTGCTGACCATCGTCTGCACCGCCACCGCCGTCTATCTGGGCCAGCACTACGCGCAGGTGCTGACCTGGGCCAAGGGCGAGCTGGTGGAAACCGTGGCGACCGATGAAACCATCGTGGTGTCGCTGTGCGGCGGCGTGGTGCTGGCCCTGGTGCTGTCGCTGCTGAACAAGGCCACCCGCCTGGGCCTGCTGTCGCGCATGGCCGAACGCGTCACCTTTGTGCTGATCCCACCGCTGCTGCTGATCTTTTTGGTGCTGGGCACCATCTTTTTGGGCATCGCCACCCCCACCGAAGGTGGTGCGATGGGCGCGCTGGGGGCCTTCATCATGGCCATGGTGCGCGGTCGCCTCAGCCTGGCCCTGCTGAAGCAGGCGCTGCAGACCACCACCAAACTGTCGTGCTTTGTGGTGTTCATCCTGATCGGGTCCACCATCTTCAGCCTGGTGTTCCAGGGCGTGGACGGCCCGGTGTGGGTCGAACACCTGTTGACCGGCCTGCCCGGCGGCCAGACCGGCTTTTTGATCGTGGTGAACTTGCTGGTGTTCTTCCTGGCGTTCTTTCTGGACTTCTTTGAGCTGTCCTTCATCGTGGTGCCGCTGCTGGCCCCGGTGGCCGCCAAACTGGGTATCGACCTGATCTGGTTCGGCGTGCTGCTGGGCGTGAACATGCAAACCTCATTCATGCACCCGCCGTTCGGCTTTGCGCTGTTCTACCTGCGCAGCGTGGCCCCGAACAAGGAATACACCGACAAAATCACCAAGAAGCAAATTCCGCCCGTCACCACCATGCAGATCTACTGGGGTGCCGTGCCCTTCGTGCTGATCCAGGTCATCATGGTCGGCCTGATCATCGCCTTCCCCGGCATCGTCTCCAGCGGCCTGGACAAGGCCGTGGTCTACGACTTGGACAAAACCCAGCAAGAGATGGAAGCCAACATGCCCCAGGCCGAAGCCACGACCGACCCCACTGCAGGCATGCCCGGCGCGGACGCTTCGGCCCCGGCAGCAGCCGACGACAACGACCCAATGAAGGCGATGCAGGAGTCGCTGGAGAAGGACAAGAAGTAAGGAATACAGAAATTGCCAATGTTCCGTTTTTGGTGAGCGCTGGCGGGATGCAGTGCTAGGCGCTGCGAGTGCCGTGTGGCTACGCCACACAAGCGAGTAGCAACGACGCAATGCGCCCGCCAGTGCCGCCAGAAATGGGATATTTGGCATTTCTGCATCCCTGAGAACGTGTTCACGATCTATTTGGGGCCGCGCAGCTGCCTTTTCGGGAGGGGCTGGTAGGCGCGGCTCGCCGCCCATAGCTGGCTATGGGCAAAAGCCGCAACGCCCCAGACTGCCCGAAAAGGCAACTGCCCTCCGGGTTGGGGAGAAATCGGGCGATTTGTCCGCCATCACCCTGGCATGGGCAGAGAGCCCATGCGGCGGGCGCTGACAGCCAACTCATCCCGATTGCTCCCCAACGCGGCCCCAAATAGATCGTGAACACGTTCTGAGCCCCCGCTGAACGTAAAAAAGCCCCGAAATTCGGGGCTTTTTTACGTCTGCCTCCGCAGGGTTACAGCTTCTGTTGCTGCATGAACTGGTCGAAGCGCGACTCGGCGAAACGGAACCACAGCACCTGGTCGCGCTGGAAGGTGCGCATGTCGGCGTAGATCTTCTTCCACTCGGGGCTCTTTTTGTCCAGCTCGGCAAACACTTCCATCGACGCCTTGAAGGACGCGACCAGCACTTCTTGCGGGAAGGGCAGCACCTTGGTCTTGGCGGCCACCAGTTGCTTCAACGCGGTGGGGTTGAACGCGTCGTACTTGGCCAGCATGTCGGTGTGGGCAACCATGGAGGCGGCTTCGACGATGGCTTTGTTCTCGGGCGACAGGCTGTCCATGGCTTTTTGGTTGATGAAGAAATCGACCTCGGGGCCGCCTTCCCACCAGCCGGGGTAGTAGTAGAACGGGGCGACCTTGTTGAAGCCCAGTTTCTGGTCGTCGTAGGGGCCGACGAACTCGGCCGCGTCGATGGTGCCTTTTTCCAGGCCTTGGTAGATTTCGCCACCCGGAATGCTTTGCGGCACGGCGCCCATTTTGGACATTACCTCGCCCACCAAGCCGCCGCCCAGGCGCATCTTCAGGCCCTTGAAGTCGGCGCTGGACTTGACTTCTTTACGGAACCAGCCACCCATCTGGGTGCCCGTGTTGCCACCAGGCAGGCTGACCATGTTGTAGCCCGCGTACAGCTCGTTCATCAGCTTGCGGCCATTGCCGTGCAGCATCCAGGCGGTCATCTGGCGGGCGTTCAGGCCAAACGGAATGGCGGCCCCCAGCGCGAAAGCCGGGTTTTTGCCATAGAAGTAGTACGGCACGGTGTGGCACATCTCCACGGTGCCGTTTTGCACGCCGTCCACCACGCCAAAGGCGGGCATCAGCTCGCCTGCAGCATGGACCGTGATTTCAAACTTGCCACCCGACATGGCTTTGACGGCCTTGGCGAACACATCGGCACCGCCGTAAATGGTGTCCAGCGATTTGGGGAAGCTGGAGGCCAAGCGCCAGCGCAGTGTGGCCTGGGCGTGCACGGCAGGGGCCATGCCAGCAGCCAATACGCCTGCAATGCCGGTGCGGGTGATGAGGGAACGACGATCCATTGAAATGACTCCCGAAGGTGAAATGAAGAGGCCAAAAAAATCGGCCCTGACAGATTTGCCAGGGCCGATTGTAAGAACTGTAAAACGTCCCTCTGGCGCGGGTTTTCCCCCGAGGCTACGCTACCAATTTAATAGCTGCCTGCGCAAGTTCCACCTGCGCTGGGAAGCGATTTCGTATAGATTTTTCGATACCCGCTGCGTCTAATCCCTGCAGCGCCATCAGCTTGACCGGGTCGCCGTGCTCAATGAAGGTATCGGACAAGCCCAGCTGCAGCACCGGCAGGGTGATGCCTGCGGCTTGCAGCGCCTCCAGCACCGCGCTACCCGCGCCACCCATCCGCGCGCCGTCTTCCACGGTCACCAACGCGCTGTGGCTGGCGGCGACCTGCAGCAGCAGGTCCACGTCCAGCGGCTTGGCCCAGCGCATATTGACCACGGTGGCGTCCAGCGTGTCGGCCACGGCCAGTGCCGGGTACAGCAAGGTGCCAAAAGCCAGGATGGCAATGCCATTCGGCTGGCTGGCTTGGCGGCGGATTTCGCCCTTGCCGTAGGGCAGTGGCTGCAGGCCGGACTCCATCGCCACACCAGCACCAGCCCCGCGCGGGTAGCGCACGGCCACCGGGTTGTCCTGCGCAAAAGCGCTGCTCAACAAACGGCGGCATTCGTTTTCATCGGCCGGGCAGGCCACACCCATGTTGGGGATGCAGCGCAGAAAGGGGATGTCGTAGGCCCCGGCGTGGGTGGCCCCGTCGGCCCCGACCAGACCGGCGCGGTCCAGCGCGAACACCACTGGCAGGTTTTGCAGCGCCACGTCGTGGATCAGCTGGTCGTAGGCGCGCTGCAAGAAGGTGGAATAGATGGCGACCACCGGCTTTTGGCCTTCGCAGGCCAGCCCGGCGGCAAAGGTAACGGCGTGCTGCTCGGCATTGCCGACGTCAAAGTAGCGCTGGGGAAAGCGCTTTTCAAACTCGACCATGCCAGAGCCTTCGCGCATGGCAGGGGTGATGCCGACCAGCCGCGTATCCGCAGCCGCCACGTAGCACAGCCACTGGCCAAACACCTGGGTAAAGGTGGGTTTGCTGGGGCTGCTGGCTTTTTGCAGGCCCACGGCCGGGTCGAACTTGCCGGGGCCGTGGTAGGCCACCGGGTCGGCCTCGGCCAGCTTGTAGCCCTGGCCTTTTTTGGTCACCACGTGCAGGAATTGCGGGCCGGTGAGGTGCTTGATGTTTTCCAGCGTGGGGATCAGCGAGTCCAGGTCGTGCCCGTCGATGGGGCCGATGTAGTTGAAGCCAAAGGCCTCGAACAACGTGGCGGGCACCACCATGCCTTTGGCGTGCTGCTCCAGGCGCTTGGCCAGCTCGAACAAGGGCGGCGCGCCCTTCAAGACCTGCTTGCCGACGTTTTTGGCGGCGGCATAGAACTGGCCGCTCATCAACTGGGCCAGGTAGCGGTTCAGCGCGCCGACGGGCGGGCTGATGCTCATGTCGTTGTCGTTCAGGATGACCAACAGGTTGCAGTCGCACACGCCGGCGTTGTTCAGCGCCTCGAAGGCCATGCCCGCGCTCATGGCGCCGTCGCCGATGATGGCCACGCTGTGGCGCTTGTCGCCGCGCTGCTTGGCGGCCATGGCCATGCCCAGGGCGGCGGAGATGGAGGTGCTGGAATGCGCCGTGCCAAACGCGTCATGCGGACTCTCGGCGCGGGTCGGAAAGCCGGACAAACCGCCCAGCTGGCGCAGCGTGTCCATGCGGTCACGCCGCCCGGTCAAGATTTTGTGCGGATAGGTCTGGTGGCCCACGTCCCACACCAGCCGATCTTCGGGGGTGTTGAACACGTAATGCAGCGCCACCGTGAGCTCGACCGTGCCCAGGTTGGAGCTGAGATGGCCGCCGGTTTTGGACACGCTGTCGATGACAAAGGCGCGTAATTGGTCGGCCAACGGCTTCAGGTCGTGGCGTGGCAAACGGCGCAGGTCAGCGGGGTCGTTGATGGTGTCCAGCAACGGGTAGGGAGATTGGTGCATCGAGGGCCTATTTTTTTACACTAGCTGCAGCGGTTTACGACCATGTCCGCCAGGGCGCGCAGGGCTTGGGTGTTGGGCAGGGTGCTGGCGTCCAGCGCGGCCAGGGCCTGGGCTAACAGCTCCTGGGCGTAGGCCTGCGAGCGGTCCAGTCCCAGCAGGGAGACGTAGGTGGGTTTGTCCTGGGCGGCGTCTTTGCCCGCCGTTTTGCCCAGCGTGGCCGAGTCGGCGGTCACGTCCAGAATGTCGTCCACCACCTGGAACGCCAGGCCCAGGGCGGCACCATAGGTTTGCAGCGCCGTTTTAGCCGCGGCAGACACGCAGCGGCGGCTGCAAGCGGCCCCCAGCATCACGCTGCCCTGCAGCAACGCGCCGGTTTTCAGGCGGTGCATGCAGCGCAACTGGTCTTCGGTCAGCGCCAGGCCGATGCTGGCCAGGTCAATCGCCTGGCCACCGGCCATGCCCTGGTAGCCCGCGGCCTGGGCCAGTTGGCGGCAGAGGGTGGCCTGCACGGCGGGGGGAATCGCAGCAGCGTCCAAGGCGTCAAATTCAGGCGTCAGCAACTCAAACGCCAGGGCCTGCAATGCATCGCCCGCCAGCAGGGCCTGGGCTTCGCCAAACTGCACGTGCACCGTGGGCTTGCCCCGGCGCAGCACGTCGTTGTCCATGCAGGGCATGTCGTCGTGCACCAATGAATAGGCGTGGATCAGCTCGGCAGCGCAGGCGGCGCGCAAAGCGGCATCGTCCAGCCCGGCAGCCACGTCGGGGGGTTCGCGGTCCACCACGGCTTCGCGGGCGGCCAGCACCAGCAGCGGGCGCAGGCGCTTGCCGCCGTCCAACACGGCGTAGCGCATGGCTTCGCGCAGGGCGGCGGGGGCCGGGTGTTCGTCGTCCACCACGCCACCGGGGGCTACCCAGTCGCTCAGGGCCTGCTCTACGCGGGCCAGTTGCTGGGCGCTCCAGTGGTTCAGGTCAAACGCCACGCTGCTCATGCTGCTTCCCATGGTTTCAATACGCCTTGGTCCAGCACTTTGATTTGCTGCTCCACCGCGTCCAGCTTGTCGCGGCAAAACTGCAGCAGCTGTGCGCCACGCTGGTAGCCAGACAGCAGCTGCTCCAGCGGCATCTGGCCTGATTCCAGCTGGGCAACCAGCTGCTCCAGCTCCTGTTGGGCGGCTTCGTAGCTGGCAGGCTGGGTGTCTAGGGCGGATTTTGCGGGGGCGCGGGGCATGGGCAGGGTGGGTAAATAACACGTAAAGGAGCGCGATTTTACGGGCAGCAGGCCCCTAGGAGCCTGTCGGACTTTCGGTACATCGGCTGCAATCCGGCCGCAGCGGTCCATTTTTCACCGTCTTTTTGCCGAATAGCGGAGCTATTCGGCTGCAAATCCGGCAAAAACTGTCCTCGCTGGGGCCGAATTTCGCTTCGATGCCGAAAGTCCGACAGGCTCC
>CANFZJ010000036.1 GCA_947451445.1 Comamonadaceae bacterium | reverse complement strand
GACCGACTCCACCGTGCTGCGCAACATGGGCGTGGCCGTGGGCTACGCCGCGCTGGCCTACCAGTCGCTGCTGACCGGGCTGAACAAGCTGGAGATCAACGAGGAAAACATCGCCGCCGACCTGGACGCCTCCTGGGAAGTGCTGGCCGAACCCATCCAGACCGTGATGCGCCGCTTTGGCGTGCAAGGTGCCTACGAGCAGCTGAAAGAAGTCACCCGTGGCAAAACGGTGACCGCCGAAGCGCTGCACGGCCTGATCCGCAGCCTGGAGATTCCCGACGCTGAAAAGCAACGCCTGCTGGCGATGACGCCGGGTTCGTACATCGGCATCGCCGCCGAGCTGGCCCGTCGGGCCTGACCCCCTGCCGTCATTCCCGCGCAGGCGGGAATCCAGCCAGCGCCGTACTGGATACCCGCCTGCGCGGGTATGACGGAATTTATAAAAAATCGGCCTCCAGCGCACATTCCACCTGCGCTGGCAGCTATAAAAACAATAGTAATCCGCATGGCTCTCAAATCTACGATCTTCAAAGCCAATCTGCAGATTGCCGACATCGACCACGGCTACTACGCGGACCACGCGCTAACCCTGGCGCGCCACCCCAGCGAGACCGATGAACGCATGATGATCCGCCTCGTCGCCCTGGCGCTGCAGGCGCACCAGCTGCAAAGCGTGCTGGGCGGCGACGGCGTACTGGCCTTTGGCGCGGGCCTCTCCAACCCCGACGACCCGGACCTGAGCCTGCGCGACTACACCGGCCAAACCCGGCTGTGGATCGAAGTCGGCCAGCCCGAAGACAAACCCCTCATCAAAGCCTGCGGCAAGGCCGACCAGGTGCTGCTGTACTGCTTCAGCCACTCGGCCGAAATCTGGTGGCGCGGCATGGAAAGCAAGCTGAGTCGCCCGCAAAACCTGCAGGTCTGGCGCGTGCCTACCGACGCCTCCCAAGCCCTGGCGGCACTGGCCGAACGCAGCATGCAGCTACAGGCCACGGTACAGGAAGGCGCGCTGACCTTGAGCAGCGAAAAGGGCAGTGTCGAGGTGGAATGCCTGCGCTGGAAGTAAGCCCCCTCCGTCATTCCCGCGCAGGCGGGAATGACGGATATTCAGAGCCTTTTAGCCCTCTAGCGCATATTTCACCTGCGCAAGCAGCTATTTATTTAATAGCACCTTCGGCCGCGCGCTCCGCGTAGCGGTTGAAACGCCAGGAATCCCCTTCCAGCGTGATGCGCCGCCAAGTCACCCGTTTTTCAGCCGGGCCCATGGCGGGCCAGAACTGCACCTCTTCAAACGTACGGCCGCAGCCTTTGCACACGTCGTCGCCCTGGAAGGTGGAGCAGATGGCGATGCAAGGCGTGTCGGGCGTGGTGTTGAACCAGCCCAGCCAGGCGGCATAGGCTTTGGGCGGCATGGAGGCGGGGTCGGCCAGGTCTTCGTGGTGGTAAACCATCAGCGCGTATACCTCGGCCAGGGCACGCAATTCGGCGCACAGGGTGATGCCGTCAGGCGACGGCTTTTGGGCCCGCCAGTAGTTGATGGCGGCTTCGATGTCGGTGATGTGGATGCCGGCCATGGGGTGGTGTGCAAAGAGGGAGGGCGATGATAGCCCCAACGAAGTTCCCCTGCCTGTGCTTTAATCCAAGGCTGAAGGGGAGTAGCTCCCACCCGCCACGCGGGTATCCATGGGTCGTCAATACGAAGCTGTACAGCTTCCGGCCCCTGGGGCATCCACCTCCGTGGATACCGAGCAAGACCTTCGATACCCGCCTGCACAGGCTGGGATCGAAGGCAAGTTGACCCCAACCCGCCCCGTTCCCTCCCTGCAGCTTTTTGACATTGCAACGGAGTTTTATCCATGGAATTTTTATCTGCCCCCTGGTGGTCGGCCCTGCTGGCCATTATTTTGATTGACCTGGTACTGGCGGGCGACAACGCTATCGTCATCGCGCTGGCGGCGCGCAACCTGCCGCCGCACTTACAAAAAAAGGCCATCCTATGGGGCACGGTGGGCGCCATCGCCGTGCGCTCTGCCATGACGGTGGGCGTGGTCTGGCTGCTGCAGATTCCCGGCCTGATGCTGGTCGGCGGGCTGGGCCTGCTGTGGATTGCCTACAAGCTGCTGGCCGACCAGGGCGCGGGCGACGACCACGGCGGCCCGGTGGTCACCACTTTTTGGGGCGCAATGAAGACCATTCTGGTGGCCGACGCGCTGATGGGCGTGGACAACGTGCTGGGCGTGGCCGGTGCGGCCCATGGCGCGTTCGACCTGGTCATCATCGGCCTGCTGGTGAGCGTGCCGATTGTGGTGCTGGGCAGCACCGTGGTGCTGAAGCTGGTGGAGCGCTTCCCCTCCATCATCATGGTCGGCTCTGCCGTGCTGGCCTTTACCGCTGCCAAGATGCTGGTGGGCGAGCCGCTGCTGGCCTCTGTGTTCGGCCCTGGCGCACCTTGGGGCACCGCGCTGGAATGGGTGCTGATTGCCGTATCGATCGCGGGCGTGCTGGCCACGGGCCGCTGGGCCGCGCAGCGCAAGGCCGTGTAAGTTTGCCGCTATCCTTGCGGGCATGAAAACCATCTTCAAATGGCTGCTCAGCGCGGCCGCCCTGCTCTTGGTGGCGCATCTGTACCACGGGGTGCAGGTGCAGAGCTTCACCGCCGCGCTGCTCGCGTCGCTGGTGATCGGCCTGCTCAACACCGTGCTGCGCCCGGTGCTGGTGGTGTTGACGCTGCCGGTCACCATCCTGACGCTGGGGCTGTTCCTGTTCGTGGTGAACGCGCTGGTGTTCTGGTCGGCGTCGGGGCTGCTGGCGGGTTTTCATGTGACCGGCTTTCAGGCGGCCTTGATTGGCTCGCTGCTGTACTCCGGCCTGGGCCTGCTGATCGACTCAGTTCTCTAACTTTTCCAGCGCCTGGGCCTTCACCCGCGCCTGCACCTCTCGGGTGCGGGTGTCGATGATGGAGGCCTCGATCTCGTCCACCGGGCCACTGCCGGGCGGTGGGTGGCGCACCAGGTCTTGGGCGGCACGGAAGCGGTCCAGCGCGCCGTTGTAGTCCAGCCGGGCGACCTGCATTTCTGCCTCGGCATGCACAGCGCGTACCGTTTGGCCTTGGGCCTGGTAGGCGCTGGCCAGCAGTTGCCAGGCGGTGCCGTCGCGTGGGTGCAGCGCCACCCAGGGCTGCAGGCGGGCGATGGCGTCTTTCGCCCGGCCCTGGTGTATCTGCACTTGCGTGCCCAGCACCAGCTCAGGGCGGCCCGGTGCATGCAAGTCCAGCAGCGCAGCGGTGGCGGCCACATCGCCTGCGCCCCATTCGATTTCAGCGGCCAGTAGGCGGCTGGTGCGGGCCGCTGCGGGGTCTAGCGTGGGGTATTGGGCGATCAGCGCCTGCAGGCGCCCCGCCAGGGCGCGGGCGGTGGCAAAGTCGCGCTGCTGCCGAGCGGCCAGGGCTCCCGCGTACAGCACGCCAATGGCGCGGATGTCCAGTGCCGGGCCGGTGGGGTTCACACCCCGTGCCTCGCCCACCCAGGCGCGCAGCATGTCCACACCGGGCGTGCCCAGTACCCGGGCGCGGGCGGCCACCATGGCGTGCACGGCGTTGGGGGGGATGGGCAGGCTGCGCGGGTCTTGCGCCACCCGGGTTTGCATGTCGGCAATGCGTTCGGTGGTCAGCGGGTGGCTGCGCAGGTAGGGCAGCGATCCGTTGTCGCTGATGCGCGATGCCTGCTGCAGCTTTTCAAACATGCTGACAAAGCCGACCGGATCGAAGCCCGCCTGGGTCATCACGCCAAAACCGATGCGGTCGGCCTCGCGCTCCATGTCGCGCGAAAAGTTGAGCTGCGCCTGCACCGCTCCGGCCTGGCCCCCCACGATCAGCGCGTTGGCCGCGTCCGGGCTTTTGCTGGCGGCCAGCACGCCCAGCACCATCGCGCCGATGAGCAACGGCGAAATCTTGCCCTGCTGCTCCATCATGCGGGCGATGTGCCGCTGGGTGACGTGGCTCAACTCGTGGCCCAGCACCGAGGCCAGTTCGTCCCCGCTGGTCACCACGCCCAGCAGCCCCAGGTGCAGGCCCAGGTAGCCACCGGGCAGCGCAAAGGCGTTGATGGTGCGGTCGCGGCCCATCAGCACCTCCCAGGCAAAGCGCTGGTCCAGCTCGTCGGTCAGCTCGCCGCGCTGGCGGGCGGCCTCCAGCAGCGGCTGCCAGATGCCCTGCACGTATTCAACCAGCACCGGGTCGTCCACGTAGTCGGGGTCGCGGTAGATCTCGCGGGCGATGCGCTCGCCCAGGCGGCGCTCGGCACTGGTGCTCATGCTGCTGCCGTCGCCCAGGCTGGGCAGCTGGGCGGCCGGGGCGGCACGGGTTTGGGCGCTGGCGGGCAAGGCAACGAATGCTATTAAAAAAATAGCTGCTACCGCACACTGCACCTGCGCTAGCGGCCTATTTCTTATAAATGTATGTTTCACGGTGAATCCTTGCGGCAAAAGGCCGCGGGGCAGCAGCAGGTCCGTATGATGGTGGCGAAAGATAAACGTTCTGTAAATTCGCACCCCCATGACTTCTCTGACGCATTTTGACGCCCACGGCCAGGCCCACATGGTGGACGTGGCCGCCAAGGCCCACACCCACCGCATCGCCGTGGCCAGTGGCCGTATCGCCATGCTGCCCGGCACGCTGGCGCTGATCGACAGCGGCACGGCCAAAAAGGGCGACGTGCTGGGCATTGCGCGCATCGCGGGCATCCAGGCGGCCAAAAAAACCAGCGACCTGGTGCCCCTGTGCCACCCGCTGGCGCTGACCCGTGTGGCGCTGGACTTTGCCAGCATCGCCGAACCTGCCGCTGTGGTCTGCACCGCCACCGTGGAGACCGTGGGCCCCACCGGGGTCGAGATGGAGGCCCTGTGCGCCGTACAGGTGGCCCTGCTGACCATCTACGACATGTGCAAGGCGGTAGACCGGGGCATGGCCATCACCGATGTGCGGGTGCTGGAAAAGCACGGCGGCAAGTCTGGCAGCTTTACCCATCCATGAAACACATCGCCCGGGACGAACTCGTAACCCGCCTGGCCGCACTTTTCGACCCGGCCAACCCGGCTTTGCCGCAAGACGCAGCCACCCGGCAGCAAGCCATCCGCAGCGTCGTCAATGACGCCTACATGCATGCCACCGACAGCGAAACCCGGCAGGTGACGATTCTGCTGTCCGACCTGCGTGGCTTTACCTCCATCGCCGAAAAGTGCAGCGCGATGGATATGGTGGCCGCGCTGAACCGCTACCTGGAGCGCATGACCGAGATCGTGTTGCGCCACGGCGGCAGCATCGACAAATTCATGGGCGACGCCATCATGGTGCTGTTTGGCGCACCCACCCCGATGGCCAACGGGCTGCAGGCTGCGCTGGCCTGCGCCATCGACATGCAGCTGGCCATGGCGGCCATCAACGTAGAAAACCAGCGGCACGGCATGGCCGCGCTGCACATGGGCATCGGCATCAACACCGGCGAAGTGGTGGTGGGCCACCTGGGCTCCAAGCTGCACAGCGAATACACCGCCATTGGCGACCACGTGAACCTGGCGGCCAGGGTCGAGGCGCACAGCCTGCGCGGGCAGATTTTGCTCAGCGAAAGCAGCTACCAGCTGGCCAAGGACACCATCGACATCGGCGACATCAACGATGTACAGGTCAAGGGTAAAAAAGGCAGCGTGCGCATGGTCGAGCTGCTGGCCCTGCGCGGAGCCACCCCCCTGACCGCCCCCAAGCGCGAGGTGCGCAACAGCCCCCGGGTCGAGGTGGACATGCCGCTGGTGTTCCAGGCACTCAAGGGCAAATCCGTACTGCCCGAAGAGCACCTAGGCCGTATCGCGGACATGGGCTACGGCGGCATGTTCGTCATCAGCCCCGTGCCGCTGCTGCCGTTTGACGACATCAAGGTCGCCCTGGCCCTGTCCCTGATGGGCCGCGAACTGACCGAAATCTACGCCAAGGTGCTGCGCGTGGTCGAATCCAACGGCGAATACCGCTGCCCGGTAGAGTTCACCTCCATCGACACCAAGGCGCAGCTGGCGATCAAAGAGTTTGTGGACGGGATTGTGGAGTTCAACAAGCACTGAAATAGTGGCCCACCCCCAGGCTACACACTGCGTGTTTTCGCCAACCCCCTTGCAGGGGGCAAACCCGACAGCCCGGCAAAGCCGGTTCTGTGGGTTTCTGGAATAAAACCGTCGCGCCTTTAGAACTTCAGCGCAACTGGTGCGCCACCATCCAATCCGCATACGCCTTAGGAAAAGCCGCCTTGTAGCGCTGCAGGTAAAACACCGCCTCGGCGCCTTGTCCCAGCAGCAACGCGCTGTCGATCACCCGCTCGATCACCCGGCGCTCGGGCGAAAAATGCAGCAAATCCAGCGCTATGGCGTGTTGCTCGGCTGCATTGGCGGGCGTCAGCGGGGTGATGGCCAGGTCGGCAAACTGCACCTGGTCCCGGAACAAGCGGCTGGCGTACATTTTGCGCAGCGTGTCCGTCTGGTAGGCCGGGTCACGCGCCTCGGGCGGCAGGTACATCTGGCTGATACGGTGGTAGTCCCAAGCGGTGTAGCCACACACCGCTATCAATAAAATAGCTGCCACCGCATATTCCACCTGCGCCAGAGTCGTATTTTTTATACATGTGCCCGGTGGGTCGCGCCATAGAAAAACCACACACAAGCCCAGCGCAATCTGGAACGGGCCGTACCACAGCGGGTATTCCAGCAGACTGTGCAGCCCCAGCACCACCAAAATCGCCCAGGCCATTTGCCGCGTCGCATCCGTCTCGGCCCAAGGCCTGGCGCGCAGCAGCCACCACAGCAGCAGCCCGCAGACCAGCAACGCCACCGGCACACCCAGCTCCACCGCCAGGTGCAACGGCAGGTTGTGCGCGTTGTCCAAAATGTCACAAAACCGTGGCCCGTCGTACAGATGGATGAAATGCGCGTAGTCCAGCTCGCCCCAACCCCAGCCCAGCCAGGGGTGCTGGGCGGTCAGCGTCAGCACGTTGTGCCACAGCGTCAGGCGGCTGGAGCACAGCGCATCCCCCGCCTGCAGCCGCGCCCAGGCCCCACTGGACCAGGGCGACAGGCCGACCATGAACGGCAGCACCAGCAAGGCCGCCACATAGGCCAGCACAAACGCCAGCAGCACCCGGCGCACCGCCGGCTGGCGCAAGCCGCCCCACCACCAGACCAACGCGACCAACAACACGGTTTGGAACAGCCCGGTACGCGACGACGACACCGCGTTGCCCATGCCCAACAGCACCACTAATACCAGCAACCCACTGCGCCCAGCCTTCTGCGGTTGCGCCGCCCACCACAGCGAAGCCGCCAGGGCGATGTGGGTCAGGCTGGCAAACTGGTTGCGCTGGCGCAAATTGGCAAACGCCTCGCCCAGCGGGGTGAAGTTGACCCAGGGGAACAGCGGCGCACTCAGGCCAAAATACTGGACGATGCCGATGGCACAGCTGATTCCGCCCGCCAGCAACCAGCCGCTGGCAGCCGCGCGGGGCCAGTCGATGGGCCCCGCCGCCCGCAACCCCAGCAAAGCCGCCACACATGCCAAAGCCACCAGCCACGGCACCATAGCCGCCATAGGGCCGGGGGCGAAGGGGTTTAGCCAGGGAAGGGCGAGGAGCGCGCAGGCCAGCGCCAGACGGGGATTCAAAAGCCGTCACCTTTCAGAAATCCGACCACCATGCCTTTGCCGTCCAGCAAGGCAATCCAGTCTTGGCGGGCTATGACAGGTAAGTAGTGCGCAGACTCCAGCTGAAGGCCAGCCTTCTCAAGCAGGCCTAGCGCTGCGCTACGTTGGTCGGGGTATTTTTGCAAAAACACCGCCAAAGGCTTCGCCCGGTTCAGTGACTTCAGTGCCGCAGCGCCTTCGTACGGCAGGTAAAAATCGGGGCGCTCGCCATAGTCACGCCCGCCTTGCACCGACTCAAACATGACTTTTTGCCGCTCTTCGGCATCCCTCGGTGCCCGGATCGCTACAACGATCGGCCCGGACATCCAATGCGGCTGCAATGCGGCAGGCAACTGGGCTACCGCCACATCGAGCACATCCGGCGCTGCAATGACCTTGAAGCGGTCAATCTCCTGCACCAAAAACAAAGGCCGCGCCTGCCATACGGTCGCCAACCCATAACCCAATGCCCCCAACTGAATCAACGCCACCAACCCCAGGTCACGCCACAACTCAGCACGGGGCTTGGCTGGATTGAACAGCACCAACGTGAGCAAGGGACCACAAACCACGTCCACACTCACCACCAGCATGAACAACTCACGTCCGCCAGACAGCTCACGGTAGGGATAGGGATACCAAAAACCGAATACCACCGTAGCTGCTAGCAGAGCTAGGACCATGCTGCACAGCAAATGGATACTAGCCGCCCGCAGAGTTGAACGAAGGCTAAAAGAAAAAACCATAACTAGATAACAAAATTAGCTTCTGCTTTTGAAGCAAAAAAAGAGCGCCTGAGCGCTCTTTTTAAGTCAAACATACAACTTAACGACATTCGCTAGGTGAATATTTCGACAGCAGTGTCGGAGTACCAGCAACAGCTAATGTTGCACGCGTTGTAACACCTGCGGCGTAGCAGTCCCAACGAATATTTGTAGTGGGAGGAGTACCAGCAACCAGTACAGCACCGTTAGCGGTTGGGTTAAGTACCAATCGATTTGTCGCGGCAGGAGCTACAACAGTACCATAGCCAATAGAGATCTGACCTGCAGTAGAGATACCAATACCACCGGAGTTAGCTGTTGTAAATGTTGTATTTAGCTCAGCTGCAGTGCACTGTCCAGCAGTAGCACACGTATTACCTAATACATTTTTCGTTGCAGTAACGCCGCCATAACCATTTGCCAAAACCGCGCCATTAGCAGCATTATCTTGCACCGCAAGCTTGGCATCACTTGCCAACACAAGACCTTCAGCGACGCGAGCGCGAATTGTGTAATCCTGGTAAGCAGGCAAAGCCACAGCAGCCAAAATACCAATGATCGCCACGACGATCATCAATTCGATCAGGGTAAAACCTTTTTGCAGAGAACGCTTCATTGAAAGCTCCTTAAAGTAAGTGTGAAGACTGACGGCATGAGCAGTTAGCGTGCCAGCCAGCTTTGTTCCACAAATTGCGCCTACACAGCAACCCTGGCAGCCACACTTAGGACATTTTTGTCATTTCGACCAATGCCGAACAATCAAATCGACATTTTTGACACCAAAAGACATCACACCTCAAACGCCTGCCCCGCCTGCAACCAACGAATGTCGTGCGGCACGCCACGGTGTGAGCCGTCGAACTGGGCGATCTCGTCCATGATGAGCGTGGTCTCAAATGGTTTGGTGTGGGTGATAAAAATGGGGAAGAGTTTTTGCTCGGCAATGCCTTCCAGCTCGTCGGCCAGCGCTGCGGGCGAGAGGTGCAGGCTGCGGCGGGCCAGCTCTTTTTCGCGGTTGCTGAACGCGGTCTCTATCACCAGCATGGCCACATCCAGTTGCTCCAGACGCTGCCAGAAAGCGGGGTTGCGCTCAGTGTCACCCGTAAACACCCAGCAGGGGCCGCCTGCCGATACGGCATAGCCCACAGCGGGTACGGTATGCACGGCAGGCAGGGCTTCGATGTCTTTGCCCGTGACCTGGATGATTTGGCCGACACTGAGCTCGTGGAAGGTGATGAACGGCGCGGCCTGGGTCGGTATAACGCTGAAGTCGGGCCAGATAACGTTGTTGAAAATATGGGCCTTGAGTGCTGCAATGGTGCCCGCCAAGGCGTGTATTTGTAGCGGAGCGTGGCGCTGGGATGCAACGGCATCCACCATCAGCGGCAAGGCCGCTACGTGGTCCAGGTGCGAATGGGTCAGGAAGACGTGGTTGATGGCGCACATCTCGTCCAGCGTCAGGTCGCCCACCCCGGTACCGGCGTCAATCAGTACATCGGCATCGACCAGGAACGAGGTGGTTCGGCAGTCTTTTGCGATGGCACCAGAGCATCCAAGCACGCGGACCTTCATGACCACATCCTTCAATTGGTTTCAAAATAGGGTGTGCCGCCCTGAGGGGGTTGACGGTAGCACACGCTTACAAAACTGCCCATTCTGATCAGACAGCTTGGCGCTATTTTGTCGCATTCCAACGCGCACAATGGACTATTTACAGGCCATCCATGGCCAGCGATTAGCCCCATTTTTTGGCGCGTATCTGCGTTCTAAGGCTGAATAAACTGCATTTGCGTACCCGCCAACTGCAAAATGTCGCTGTGCTTCAGCGCCACCGGGGTTGCGCCAATGGGAACATCATTCAGGGTGGGCTGCTCAGCCCCTTCTACGTGTACGACGACGTAACCGTGCGGACGCCGGGTGATGGCCGCCACGGCAACACCAGGTTTACCGAGAGTGGTCACGACTTTGGTCAAACTGACTTCACGCCCGGCGGCTGCCCCGGTCAAGACTTTGATGGCCGCAAAACTTTGTGGGGCCAGAGGCACAGAACCCGAGCTGTCGGATGAACGCCGTGTGTATTGAACAGGCCCGGTGGCCAAAGGCAGGCCGCTCACCAAACCGGGCCGGGCCAAGGTCGTTTGTGCAAAACCGGCTTCTATGCTTTCGTTGGTGAACTTGAGCTTGTATTTACCCACCTCTACCAGGTCGTGGTTCTGCAAAATTTGCTTGCGGGCAGCCTTGCCGTTGATGTAGGTGCCGTTGGTACTGTTGAGGTCTTCCAGGTGGACCTCGTTGCCGACCATCAGCACGACGGCATGTTCGCCACTGACGGCCAGGTTGTCGATCACGATGTCGTTGTACGGGCGACGTCCCAAAGTCGTGCGGTCCTTGGTCAACTGCACTTCTTTAATGACCACTCCGTCGATCGAAACGATCAGTTTCGGCATGGTCGGCTCCTATGGCTGTTCATGGACTGGGCACCCGTATGAATGTGAATCTAAAAACCGCAGTTCCCTTGGAATCGCCTCTGGCGCTCCAGGGGATCTGCGGTTTTTAGAGTGAAATAACCTGCATGCTACGGGCCGGTTGCACCTCCGAAGCCATGCCCGCCAATCTAGTTTCCTAGCAGCCGAGACACCAGTCCCCGCTTTTTGGATTCGACCATGGTTTGCACCAATAGCACCGTAATATTATCCCGTCCGCCGTGTGCATTAGCGATGCGGATCAATTGATCGGCTTTTTCTTCCAATTCAACGTCGGTTTCCAGGATGTGGGCGATGGGTGCATCGTTGACCATATCGGACAAGCCGTCTGAGCACATGAGGTATAGGTCGCCCTCTTCTACCGCATGCTCGTGCAGCTCCAGTAGCACGTTGTCGTCTATGCCCAGCGCACGGGTGACCAGGTTTTTATGGTTGGACACCGCCGCCTGAGCGGGAGTGATCAAACCTGCGTCCAATTGCTCTTGCAGCAGCGAATGGTCTTTGGTGAGCTGCACCAAGGTGCCGCGGCGTAACCGGTAGCAGCGCGAGTCTCCGATATGGCCAAGCAATAAACGCCCCCCCTGGAACACGCCGACCACCAGCGTAGTGCCCATCCCCGCATACTGCGCATGCGTATTGGCAGCCGTAAAAACCTCCAGATTGGCGTTGTGTACGCAAATATCCATGGCACGCCGAACTTCCTTGCCATTGGCTAGCTGCCCCACATCCATCAACCAGCGTTTTAATTCGGCCTGAATGCGCACAGTAGCCATGCTGCTGGCGACTTCGCCCGCGTTGTAACCGCCCATTCCGTCGGCAAGTACGGCTATCCCGCTGGCTGCGTCAAACGTTGCCGCATCTTCATTATTTCCACGCAATAGCCCGGTATGGGTTTGCGTGCAGAACTCGTACATCATCTATTCAAAACACCGACGGTAAGGGTAGGCAAGCATTTATAGAAACCAAGGAAAGGGGTGGCGGGATCACTTTTGAGGCTCACCAGCAAAGCTGTTCTACAAGCCATTTCTTCATTAGCCGCGACAAAAGTGTGACCGTAACAGAGGCATTACGACCCTACAAGAGACTATTTCACACTCCAGTTGTATTTTGTTACATGCCAGACGTAAAAACAGCCCCGTCGGGGCTGTTTTTAGAGAGGCATCAACGTAAGCTAAAAATTACGCCTTGGCAGATGCTCCGCGCTTTTGCAGCCACGTACCCAATGCCACTACCAACACCGCACCCAGCACACCACCGAAAGTAACGGTCTGTTCGCCGATCTCACCAAACTGGGCCACCACAGCGGGGTCGGTCAACAGCATTTCACCGGCCAGGAAGCCCAGCAGTGCTGCGCCAATCGTGATGATGATAGGGAAGCGCTCCATGACCTTGGTCAACAAGGTGGCACCAAATACGATCAGGGGAATACTGACCAGCAAGCCGAGCACCAGCAACGGCACGTCGCCTTTGGCGGCTGCGGCTACCGCCAGCACATTGTCCAGACTCATCACCAGATCGGCAATCAAGATGGTGCGAATAGCAGCCAGCATGCCGTTGATTTCTTTGCCGTGGCCTTCGTCGTCACCGCCACTTTTGAGCAGGTCCACGCCGATGTACACCAGCAAAACGGCACCCACTACCTTCAAGAACGGCAAGGTCAGCAGCTTGATGGCCACAATGGTCAGCAAAATCCGCATCACGATGGCGGCTGCGCTGCCCCAAAAAATAGCTTTCTTTTGCTGCTCTGGCTTGAGGGTGCGGGCCGCCATGGCGATCACCACCGCGTTGTCGCCTGACAAAACGATGTTCGCCAAAATGATGGAGCCAAAAGCACTCCAGAAAATAGGCGAGGTGAAATCGAGTCCGAAAAACATGGTTGTGCTCCAGTGGGCTTTATAAATAGACAGCCCAAAAATGTAACCGGGCCAAAGCCCGGTTCAAATTCGTAGAACTGCCTATACCGGCCACTACAAACGGGTTACAGCAATGCCTTCAGCAGCTTGGCCATTTCGGACGGATTGCGCGTCACGGTGAAGCCGCACTCTTCCATCACTGCCAGCTTGGCATCAGCCGTGTCGGCACCACCGGAGATCAGCGCACCGGCGTGGCCCATGCGCTTGCCGGGAGGGGCGGTCACGCCAGCGATGAAACCAACGATAGGCTTCTTCATGTTCAGCTTGCACCAGCGGGCCGCTTCGGCTTCGTCTGGACCACCGATTTCGCCAATCATGATGACCGCGTCGGTATCTGGATCGTCGTTGAAAGCTTTCATCACGTCGATGTGCTTCAAACCGTTGATCGGGTCGCCACCGATACCGACAGCGCTGGACTGGCCCAGACCGATTTCGGTCAGTTGCGCCACAGCTTCGTAGGTCAAGGTGCCAGAGCGGCTGACCACGCCAATCCGACCCTTGCGGTGGATGTGGCCGGGCATGATGCCGATCTTGATTTCGTCAGGCGTGATCAGGCCAGGGCAGTTAGGGCCGAGCAGCAGGGTGCGCTTGCCGCCAGCAGCTTCCTTGGCCTTCATGCGGTTGCGCACTTCCAGCATGTCCTTGACGGGGATGCCTTCGGTAATACAGATGGCCAGGTCCAGGTCGGCTTCTACGGCTTCCCAGATGGCCGCTGCAGCGCCGGCCGGTGGCACGTAGATCACGGAAACAGTAGCACCGGTTTCCGAGGCCGCTTCCTTGACGGAGGCATAGATCGGGATGTTGAAGATGGACTCGCCAGCCTTCTTGGGGTTCACGCCCGCAACAAAGCAGTTTTTGCCGTTCGCGTATTCCTGGCATTTTTCAGTATGGAACTGACCGGTCTTGCCGGTAATGCCTTGGGTGATGACCTTGGTGTCTTTATTGATGAAGATAGACATATTCGTGTTCCGCCTTACTGGACCGCTGCCACAATTTTTTGGGCCGCTTCGGCCATGGTGTCGGCACTGATGATGGGCAGGCCGCTTTCGGCCAGCATCTTCTTGCCGAGATCTTCGTTGGTGCCCTTCATGCGCACAACCAGAGGCACGGACAGGTTCACGGCCTTGCAGGCTGTGATCACGCCGGTGGCGATGGTGTCGCACTTCATGATGCCGCCAAAGATGTTGACCATGATGGCCTTGACCTTGGGGTTCTTCAACATGATCTTGAAGGCTTCTGTCACCTTCTCGGGGGTGGCACCGCCGCCCACGTCCAAGAAATTGGCTGGCTCAGCGCCAAACAGCTTGATGGTGTCCATGGTGGCCATGGCCAGACCGGCACCGTTCACCAGGCAGCCGATGTTGCCGTCCAGGCTGATGTAGGCCAAGT
>CANFZJ010000035.1 GCA_947451445.1 Comamonadaceae bacterium | reverse complement strand
CTCCAACGTGCCCGGCCAGTGGGCCATCCAGACCGCCCTGGGCGGCTACCAGAGCATCAACGACCTGGTGTGCGAAGGCGGCCGCTTGCGCCGCCAGCGCGACCTGGCGTACGAGCTGATCACCGCCATTCCGGGCGTCACCTGCGTCAAGCCGCAGGCCGCGCTGTACATGTTTCCCCGGCTCGACCCAGCGGTCTATCCGATTGCCGACGACCGCCAGTTCTTCCTGGAACTGCTGCGGGAAACCCGCGTCATGCTGGTACAGGGCACGGGCTTCAACTGGCAAAAGCCGGACCACTTCCGCATCGTCTTTTTGCCTCACGAGGACGACCTGCGTGAAGCGATTGGCCGTGTCGCAAAATTCCTCGAAAGCTATCGTAAACGTAGCGCCTAACGCACGTCCCATCTGCGCTAAAGCCATTTTTATTTAAATATTATGAAACCCATCCAAGTAGGCATTCTCGGCATCGGCACCGTCGGCAGCGGCGTGTTCAACGTATTGCAGCGTAACCAGCAAGAGATCACCCGCCGTGCCGGGCGCGGTATTGAAGTCACCATGGTGTCACGCCGCAATGTGGCCGAAGCACAGGCCCTGGTAGGCGACCGTGCCCAGGTCGTGGCTGACGCCCGTGCCATCATCGCCAACCCCGATATCGACATCGTGGTGGAATTAATTGGCGGCACCACCCTGGCGCGTGAGCTGGTGCTGGAGGCCATTGCCGCTGGCAAGCACGTCGTCACGGCCAACAAAGCCTTGCTGGCCGTGTACGGCACCGAAATCTTCGCCGCCGCCCATGCCAAAGGCGTGATGGTCGCGTTTGAAGCCGCCGTGGCCGGGGGCATTCCCATCATCAAGGCGCTGCGCGAAGGTTTGACTGCCAACAGCATCCAGTGGGTGGCCGGCATCATCAACGGCACCACCAACTTCATCCTCAGCGAAATGCGCGACAAGGGGCTGGACTTTGCCGTGGTGCTCAAAGAAGCCCAGCGTCTGGGTTACGCCGAGGCCGATCCCACTTTCGATATTGAAGGTGTGGACGCCGCGCACAAGCTGACGCTGATGTCGTCCATCGCCTTCGGCATTCCCGTGCAGTTTGACAAAGCTTATGTTGAGGGCATCACCCAGCTGGGCGCGCAAGACATCCGCTACGCCGAGCAGCTGGGCTACCGCATCAAGCTGCTGGGCATCACCAAACGTACCGCCAAGGGCATCGAGTTGCGCGTGCACCCCAGCCTGGTGCCCGCCAAGCGCCTGATCGCCAATGTCGAAGGCGCGATGAACGCCGTGATGGTGCAGGGCGATGCCGTCGGCACCACGCTGTACTACGGCAAGGGCGCTGGCAGCGAACCCACCGCCAGCGCGGTGATCGCCGACCTGGTGGACATCACCCGCCTGCACAGCGCCGACCCTGCACACCGCGTGCCGCACCTGGCGTTCCAGCCCGATGCGATGAGCGACCTGCCCGTGCTGCCGATGGGCGACGTGGTCACCAGCTACTACCTGCGTCTGCGCGTGGCCGACCAGGCTGGCGTGCTGGCCAAGGTCACCGGCCTGTTGGCCGATGCCGGTATCAGCATCGACGCCGTGCTGCAGCGCGAAGCGGACGAGATCGGTGGCGAAGGCTCCACCCAAACCGACGTGATCATCCTCACCCACGACTGCACGGAAGCCCGTATGGATGCGGCCCTGGTGCAGATGCAGGCGCTGCCCACCGTGCTGGCGGCAATCACCCGGATTCGTAAAGAAGAGTTGGCGTAACTCCCACACCCCCAGGCTGCACACTGCGTGTTAGCGCCCCCCTTGCAGGAGGCGCACCCAGTGGCCCGGCAAAGCCGGTTCCACGGGTTTCCTGGGTTGAGATCCGTTGTGCCCACTGCTGGCTAGTGGGTATTTGCGAATTGGCGTACATCGGGCTGTAGTCTTTTTCGGAGGATGCTGCGTTGTGATGCTCAGGTGCCAATGTTTGGCGCTTGGGACTCTCTCCCATACCTTTGAAAGACCACCATGAAATCACCATTCCGTGTTTTAGCCGTCGCCTTGGGTTTGTGTTTTGCCGGTGCGGGCTTTGCTGCCACTCCTGCCGCCTCTGCACCTGCCGCTCCCGCTGTAGCGGCTGCACCCGCCGCTCCGGTCGTGGCTGCTTCTGCGGCAACCATGGCTAAACCAACTGCCGCCAAGAAGGCCGCCACTGCCATGCCTACTGTGGCCGCTGCGGGCGGTGGCGCAGGCAAGGTGTGGGTGAATTCCAGCTCCAAGGTCTACCACTGCGAAGGCAGCAAGTTCTACGGCAAGACCAAAGAAGGTGCGTACATGGCCGAGGCCGATGCCAAGGCGGCGGGCAACCACGGCGTGGGCGGCAAGGCCTGCGCAAAATAAGCCACCCCGTCTGCCCCAAAGAACCCCAGCCCGTCTGGGGTTTTTTTATGGGCGATAGGGTGTTAAAGCGGGGCTAAAATTTAGGGCTACCCGAGGCTCTGCGCGAGCCGCCTTTTGTGTGCGTTGCCGCACCTTGACTGCGAGAACCCCGCCCCATGCATTACCTCTCCACCCGTGGCGACGCCACCCCCCGCCAATTCTGTGAAATCCTGCTCGAAGGCCTGGCCCCCGATGGCGGCCTGTACCTACCTGCACACTACCCTCAGGTGGACAGCGCCACGTTGACCCGCTGGCGCACGGTCTACCACGAGCAGGGCTATGCCGAGCTGGCGTTCGAGGTTTTGTCGCTCTACATCGACGACATCCCAGCAGCCGACCTGCAAGCCCTGTGCGCCAAGACCTATACCGCCGAAGTGTTCGGTACCGGCGAAATCGTGCCGTTGCGCCACTTGGAAAACGATGTCTGGTTGGAGGCCCTGTCCAACGGCCCCACGCTGGCCTTCAAAGACATGGCCATGCAACTGCTGGGCAACCTGTTCGAATACGAGCTGGCCCGGCGCGGCCAGGAGCTGAACATCCTGGGCGCGACCAGCGGCGACACCGGCAGCGCGGCCGAATACGCCATGCGCGGCAAAAAGGGCGTGCGCGTGTTCATGACTTCGCCGCAGGGCCGCATGAGCCCGTTCCAGCAGGCGCAGATGTTCAGCCTGATGGACGAAAACATCGTCAACATCGCCATCGACGGCGTGTTCGACGACTGCCAGGACATCGTGAAAGCCGTCTCCAACGACCTCGACTTCAAACGCAAATACAAAATCGGCACCGTCAACAGCATCAACTGGGCGCGCTTGCTGGCCCAGGTGGTGTACTACTTTGCCGGCTACATCCAGGCAACGGCCAGCAACGACCAAAAGGTCAGCTTCGCCGTGCCGTCCGGCAACTTCGGCAACGTCTGTGCGGGCCACGTGGCGCGCATGATGGGCCTGCCGATTGCCGAGCTGGTGGTCGCCACCAATGAAAACGACGTGCTGGACGAGTTCTTCCGCACCGGCATCTACCGCGTGCGCGGCAGTGCCGACACGTTCGAGACCTCCAGCCCGTCGATGGACATCTCCAAGGCGTCCAACTTCGAGCGCTTTGTGTTCGACCTGGTCGGCCGCGACGGGGCCCGTACCCAAGACCTGTTCACCACCCAACTGGCCACCCACGGCTACTTTGACCTGAGCGCCGACCCGGCTTTCAAAGACGCTGCCGCCCGCTACGGCTTTGCCAGCGGCAAGAGCACCCACGCCGACCGCCTGGCCACCATTCTGGACACCGACACCCGCCACGGCGTGGTCATCGACACCCACACCGCCGACGGCCTGAAAGTGGCGTTGGAGCACCTGCTGCCCGGCGTGCCGATGGTCGTGCTGGAGACCGCTTTGCCCATCAAGTTCGCCGCCACCGTGCAAGAAGCCCTGGGCCGCCAACCCGACCGGCCTGCGCAGTTTGCGGGCATTGAAGATCTGCCCAAGCGCGTGTTGAATCTGCCCGCCGACGTGGCTCTGGTGAAAGCGTTGATTGAAAAAACCTGTGGTTGAATTGGCACTTTGCGCATATTCCACCTGCGCAGGCAGCTATCAAAAGTGTAGTAAGCCATGTACGCCGTAGTCTTCGCCGGGTACTCCGGCTCCGGCAAAACCACGCTGGTCGAACAGCTGATACCGCTGCTCAAACAGCGCGGCCAGCGGGTCTCGGTGGTCAAGCATGCGCACCACCGTTTCGACATCGACCAGCCTGGCAAAGACAGCTGGCGGCACCGCCAGGCGGGCGCTTACGAGGTGGTGATCGCCTCCGACCTGCGGTTGGCTTTGGTGCGTGAGTTTGAACAGCCCGAGCGTCTGTCCGTCCACGCGCTGATCGCCGAGTTGAGCCCCGGCGTGGACTGGGTACTGGTCGAAGGCTTCAAAACCAGCGATCTGCCCAAGATCGAAGTCTGGCGCGCCGCCGCCAGCCAGCCCGTGCAGTACCCCGACGACCCGCGCGTGGTCGCCATTGCCACCGATTCACCCTTGCCCAGCCCCACGGCCTGCCCGGTGCTGGACCTGAACCAGCCCACCGCCGTGGTGGACTGGCTGCAGCAGCACGCCGCCCAATTCACCTACACCGCCCCACTATGACGACCAGCCCCGCCCCGCCTCGCCCCGCCTTGATTCCCCTCGACGACGCCCTGGCTACCTTGCTGGCCTACGCTACGCCGCTGGCGGGGGGGGAGCAGGTCAGCACCTTTGACGCCGATGGCCGGGTGCTGGCGGCGGATGCGGTGTCCCCGCTGCAGGTGCCGTCGTTCGACAACAGCGCGATGGACGGCTACGCGCTGCGCTGTGCCGATGGGACGGATGCCGACATGCCTGTATCGCAGCGCATCTCTGCAGGCAGCGCCCCCCAGCCGTTGGTCGCTGGCACGCTGGCCCGTATCTTCACCGGCGCACCCGTGCCACCGGGGTCCGATGCGGTAGTGATGCAGGAGGACTGCGAAGTTCAGCCCGACCAGACCGTGCGCGTGCTGCGCCCGCCCCAGCCTGGCCAGAACCTGCGCCGCGCGGGCGAAGACGTGGCGCTGGGCGCCGTAGTGCTATCAAAAGGTGAGCGTCTCACGCCCGCCCGTATTGCGCTAGCGGCCAGTATTGGCATGGATTCTCTGGCCGTGGCTGCGCGTCCGAGAGTGGCGCTGTTTTCCACTGGCGACGAGCTGGTGATGCCCGGCGAGGTGCGCCCGCAAGACATGCGCCCCGGTGCCATCTACAACTCCAACCGCTTCTTTTTGCGCGCCTTGCTGCAGCGCCTGGGCTGTGTGGTGACCGACTACGGCATCGTGCCCGACCAGCGCGACGCCACCGTGGCCGCGCTGCGCGAAGCCAGCCAGTCGCACGACCTGGTGTTGACCAGCGGTGGTGTCTCGGTGGGCGAAGAAGACCACGTAAAAGCCGCCGTGCAGCTGCTGGGCAGCCTGCATCTGTGGGCGCTGGCCATCAAGCCCGGCAAACCGTTTGCCTACGGCCAGTTGCCGGGCAGCCACTTCATTGGCCTGCCGGGCAACCCGGTAGCCAGCTTTGTCACCTTTTTGCTGCTGGTGCGGCCGTTTCTGCTCAAGCTGCAAGGTGCAACCCATTTGTCCCCAGTGCGCACG
Organism: Comamonadaceae bacterium; assembly: GCA_947451445.1. Lineage (GTDB taxonomy): Bacteria > Pseudomonadota > Gammaproteobacteria > Burkholderiales > Burkholderiaceae_C > Rhodoferax_B. Next base: position 9,083 of record CANFZJ010000035.1, on the reverse strand, counting down.
GCGCTGCCCGCCCACTTCGACTGGCCACGGGCCGACAAGCGGCGCGAGTTTTTGCGCGTGCGGCGCAATGCGGCGGGCGGACTGGACCTGTTTGCCAACCAAAGCTCGGGCGTGCTCACCTCCGCCGCCTGGGCCGACGGCGTGGTCGATACCCTGCCGGGCCACACCATTGCGCACGGCGACGTGGTGCAGTTCATCGGCTTTGCGGAGCTGCAGTCGTGAAGCTGACGGTCAAATACTTCGCCTCCATCCGCGAAGCGATTGGCTACGGGCAGGAAGGCGTGGAAACCACCGCCGCCACCGTGCAGGCGCTGCGCGACGAGCTGCTGCAGCGCGGTGGTGCCTACGCGGCCAGCCTGGCGCGGGGCCGGGCGGTGCGGGTGGCCGTCAACCAGGTGATGGTGGCCGAGCAGGCCGCGCTGGTGGACGGGGCGGAAGTGGCGTTTTTCCCGCCTGTGACTGGCGGGTAATTACCCCAAATCCCCCAACTTGGAGCTGCGCAGCCGGTTCGGGGCCAGCGCCCCTGCGGAATCGAGGATGGGGTAGGCGATGGAGCAGATGTGCGAGTTGATGCGTTTCAACTCGCTGATCAGGTCGATGTGCAGGGAGCTGGTTTCGATGCTGGACAGGGTGTTGTCGGTCAGGCGGGTCAGGTGGCTGCGCGAATAGGCGTGCTCCAGGTCGCGGAAGCGGGCTTTTTCTTCCAGCAGCTTCTTGGCGTCGTGCACGTTGCCGTTCAAGAAAACGCTCATCGACAGGCGCAGGTTGTCCACCAGCCGGGCGTGCAGTTCGCTGATTTCTTGCATGCCCGCGTCGGAAAAGTTGCGGCGGGGTTTGATCTTTTTGTCTTCCACGTCGATCAGCACGCGCTCGATGATGTCGCCGATCTGCTCCATGTTGATGGTGAAGCTAATGATGTCGGTCCAGCGGCGGCTCTCGCCCTCTGACAGGGCTTCACGCGAGATTTTGGTCAGGTAGTACTTGATGCTGGAGTACAGCCGGTCCACCGTGTCGTCCAGCTTGCGCAGCTCTTCGGCCAGTGGCAGGTCGTCATTTTTGATGACGGTCATCACACCCAGCATCATGGTCTCCACCACGTCGGCCTGGTGCAGCGCCTCGCGGGCGGCGCAGGAGATCGCCAGCGACGGGGTGGACAGGGCGGACGGGTCCAGGTGCTGGGGCCGGGTCTGGCTGGCTGACGGCGGCGGCTTGGGCAGCAGCGACTCCATCGCCTTGGCCACCAGGTTGGTCAAACCGATAAAGACCACGCTCATGCTGACGTTGAATGCCAGGTGGAACAGCACCACACCGTGGGTGATGTCGGGCAGCTTGGGTTGCACGTGCTGCAGCCACAGGCCGACCAGTGGGGCCACCAGCGCCACGCCCATCAGCTTGAACACCAGGTTGCCCACGGTGACCTGGCGCACTTCGATGGCCGACTTGGCGGTGGTCAGCACGGCCAGCGCGCCGCTGCCCAGGTTGGCCCCCAGCACCAGGCCCAGCGCCACGTCCAGCTGGATCACGTGGGACGTGGCCAGCGCCGCAATCAACAGCACCACGGCCAGGCTGGAATAGGCCAGCACCGCCAGCAGCATGCCCAAAAATATCTCCAGCCACCGGTCGCTGCCCACGGCGGCCAGCAGGGCGCGGATGGCGGGCGAAGCCAGCAGCGGCTCGGTGGCCTCGACCACCAGCTGCAGCGCCAGCAGCATCAGGCCCAGGCCGATCAGCACCCGGCCGATGCGCCCGGCGGTGCCGTCTTTGGTGGACACAAACATCACCACGCCGACAAAGATGAACAGCGGCGACAGCCAGGACAGGTCGAACGAGAACAGCACCGACATCAGGCTGGTGCCGATGTCGGCCCCGCGCATCACCGCCAGCGCGGCGGGCAGGGTGATCAGCCCCTGGCCGACGAAGGACGAGGTCATCAGCGAGGTGGCAGTGCTGGACTGCACCAGCGCCGTGACGCCGATGCCCGACAAGGCGGCGGTGAACCGGTTGCCCATGCTGGCGGCCAGCATCTGGCGTAAGTTGGCACCAAACACCCGCAGCACGCCGGTGCGCACCAGATGGGTTCCCCAGACAAGCAGCGCGATGGCCGCCAATAAATCGAGTAAATGTTTCATAGGGTAGCCAGCGACTATACGCTGACCAACTGCCGCTCTGGCCGCTGCATCGACCTGGATTGGCCTGGTTTCGACCTGTGACCGTGATTTATAAGAAAAAGGCCGGCAGCGCAGGTGTGGTGTGCGCAAGCAGCTATTTTTTATATAGCTAAACGGTGGCAGGCGTGGCGCGCCGCCAGGTAGGCAAACACAATGCCGGGGCCGAGCGTGATGCCCGGCGCGGTGTAGACCCCGCCCATGATGCTGTGCATGTCGTTGCCCACCGCGTACAGGCCAGGAATGGGCGCGTTGTCCGCCCCCAGCACGCAGGCGTTGGCATCGGTGGCAAAACCGGTGGCCGCGCCGATGTCGCCGGGGTAGAGCCGCACCGCATAAAACGGGGCTTCGCGCAGCGCGCCGAGGTTGGGGTTTTTGCCGCCGCGCGCCGGGTCGCCCATGTTCTGCGAATAGGCGGTGCTGCCGCGCTGGAAGTCCGGGTCCACCCCGGTGTCGGCGTAGGCGTTGATCTGCGCCACGCTGTTGCGTAGGCCGGGGGCGGGGATGCCCAGCTTCTGGGCCAGCGCGTCCAGCGTGGGGGCTTGGGTCAGGTAGCCGTCGGCCAGAAACGGCTCCAGCCCCTTGCCGCCGGGGCGCACCATGCCCATGCCGTAGCGGCGCAGGGCTTCGGCGTCGCACACCAGGTAGGCCGGGATACTGTCTGCAGATTTCTGCATGGCCAGTGCAAACAGGTGGTAGGAGGTGCTTTCGTTGACAAAGCGCTGGCCCGCCTGGTTGACGGTCAGCATGCCGGGCTTGGCCCGGTCCATCATGAAGTGGGGGAACACCGCCGTGCTGCCGTCGGCGCGCTTGCGCTGCGACACCGGGGCCCAGAAGGCCGGGCTCAGGCCCGCGCTGCCGTAGTGCGCGCCCAACTGCTGTGCCTTGCCGTGGGCCTCGCCCGTGTGGCCGGGCGCGGCGGGGCACCAACCGGACTGGATACCGGGCAACAGTTGCTCGCGCAGCTGTGGGTGCCGGTTGAAGCCGCCGCTGGCCAGCACCAGGTTGCGGGTGGCTACCTGGCGCTGCTGGCCGTTGCGGCTGAGCGTGGCGGATTCCACACCGCTGGCATTGCGCTGGATGCTGTCCAAAGACGTATTCAGCGCCAGCGCGACCCGGCTGTGCTTGGACAATGCATACAGCAGCCGCCCCACCAGCGCATTGCCCATCACCAGCCGGGTGCCACGCGGGTGGCCCAGCCGGTCGCGGGCGTGGCGCGCCAGCAGCTTGACTGCGTGCCGGAAGGATGTGAAGTTTTTGCCCAGCGCCAGCAGGTGGTTGATGTCGGTGCGGTCCACCATCATGCCGCCCAGCACGGTGAATTCGGGGATGGGCGGGCGCACCAGCGGGAACAATGGGCCCAGCAGGCGCCCGTCAAACGGCAGCGGCTCCAGCGCCCGGCCATTGACGGTGGAGCCGCCCAGGTCGGAGAGGTAGTCCGGGTGCTTGGGGTAGGCGCGGAACTTCACCTCCGACTGGTCCTCCAGCCGGTCCACTGCGGCGGCCCCATGGTCCAGAAACGCCTGACGCAGCGCCTGGGGGCTGCGTTCGCCCACCGCGTTGTCCAGGTAGCGGGCCGCGTCCGCCAGGGTGTCGTGCGGGTTGACGCTGGCCGCATGCCGGGTGCCGGGGATCCAGGTGGTACCGCCCGACCAGGCGGTGGTGCCGCCCACGGTTTCGGTGCGCTCTACCAGCAGCACGCTTTTGCCGTCCATGGCGGCAAACAGCGCCGCCGCCATGCCCGCGCCGCCCGCGCCTATCACCACCATGTCGAAACGGTCCAGGCCGTCCAGGGTTTGCAGAACTTGCATTTCAGGCTTCCAGCAGGAAATCAACCATCAGGTCGCGCACGCGGCCAAACATGTGGGTGCCGGTCATGGTGGGGCAGCCCTTGGCGCGGGCGGCGGCGATCAGCGGCGTGATGGCGGGCGCGGTGATCACGCAGCCGACAAACATGTTGCCGGTGATTTTTTCCGCGTCCAGCGGATACGGGTCGCTGGCCTGCATGCCCACCGGCGTGGCGTTGAGCACGATGTCAAAGCCGGTCGGGTCGCCCGAGCCGTGCGTCACCGGGCATTGGCCCAGGCTGGCCAGGCGCTCCACCAGCGTGGTGCGGCGGGCGGTGTCGGCGTCATAAATGGCCAATTGGCGGACACCGGCCACCACCAGCGCGTGGGCAATCGCCGAGCCCGCGCCGCCTGCGCCTACCAGCAAGGCCTTTTTACCGGCGGGCTGGCAGCCGTTGTCCTGCATGGCAGACACAAAGCCCAGGCCGTCGAACATGTCGCCGTGCCACGTGCCGTCGGGGTTGCGGCGCATGGTGTTGACGGTGTGCAGGAAAGCGGCGCGGTCCGAGGTGGTGGCGCACAGGTCAAAACAGGCGAACTTGTGCGGCACGGTGACGATGATGGCGTCCACGTTCTGCGCCAGCGACACACCGGCCACCCAGTCGGCCAGTTGGGCCGGTGCCACATGGGCGGGCATGACATAGGCGTTGTGGCCCCGGTCATGGTAGGCCTGGGTGACACCGGCGGGCGATTTGACCTGGGCAATCGGGTCGCCCACGATGTAGTGGACGCGGGTGGCACCGTTCAGCGGTTCAGACATGGCGAAGTCTCAAGTGGTTGTGGATGGGCGAATAGTATCTAAAAGTGGAATGATGTTCAACTATTGAATTAAATTCTGATTTGACTACAATTTGCCCCATTGACGAACTTGAGAGAGCACATGAACGGCGTACTTGAACGAACTTTGGCCATCCTGGAGCTGCTGTCCCAGCATGGCGGCGGGCTGGAGCTGGCCGCTATTGCCGACCAGCTGGACATTCCGCGCAGCGCGGTGCACCGCCTGCTGGCCGACCTGCAGCGCTGCGGCTACGTGCGGCAAACGCGCGACCACGGCGACTACCTGCTGACCACCAAGCTGGTGTCCATGGGGCTCACCTTCCTCAGCAACACCGGCATCGTGGACGTAGCCCAGCCGCTGCTGGACCGCCTGGCCGAAATATCCGGCGAACTGGTGCGCCTGGCCGTGGTGGACGGCAGCCGCCTGACCTGGGTGGCCCGCGCCCAGGGGGCCCGCCAAGGCCTGCGCTACGACCCCGACATGGGCAGCGATGCGCAAATCTCCTGCTCTTCCAGCGGCCTTGCCTGGTTGTCGGCTTTGGGTGACGACGAAGCGCTGGCGCTGGTGGCCCAGCAGGGCGTGGGCGCACCCGCTGCCTTTGGCCCCAACGCCCCCACCAGCCTGCAGCAGGTGATGGACCTGGTGCGCGCCACCCGCGAGCGCGGCTACAGCCTCACCCAGGAAACCTACACCGCAGGCCTGAACGCCATGGCCGCCCCGGTGCGGCTGGCCGGACAGGCCCCGCTGGGCACCATCAGCATCGCCGGGCCGTCGGTGCGCTTCACGCTGGAGCGCATGCAGAGCCTGGGGCCAGATTTGCTGTCCATGGCGGCACAACTGGCTGCGGCCAGCGGGGCGTCGCCGTTTTTCAGCAAATCCCCCCTCAAACCCATCTACGCAGCATGAGCGGCTACGACCTGTTGGTCATCGGCTCTGGCGCGGGCGGCCTGTCTGCCGCCGTCACCGCCGCCCATCGGGGTCTGACCGTGCTGGTGGTCGAAAAAGACCCGCAGTTTGGCGGCACCACCGCCTGGTCGGGCGGCTGGATGTGGATTCCACGCAACCCGCTGGCCACCGACGCAGGCATCCACGAAGACCCGGCCCAGCCCGAAGCCTATCTGCGCCACGAGCTGGGCGCGCAATGGAATGCAGCGCGGGCGCAGGCTTTTCTGGCGCAGGGGCCGCGCATGGTGGAGTTCTTCCGCAGCCAGACCGCCTTGCAGTTCATCGACGGTAACGGCGTGCCCGATTTCCATGGCCGCAGCCCTGGCGCGGGCACCGGTGGCCGCTCCATCTGTGCCGCGCCGTTTGACGGACGCCGCCTGGGCCGCCACATAGCCCGGCTGAAACCACCGCTGGCCGAGACCACGCTGTGGGGCCTGGGCATTGCCTCCGGGGCCGAGCTGCGGCACTACTTCAACGCCCTGCGTCGGCCCACGTCGCTGTGGTACGTCACGCAAAAAGTGCTGCGCCACGGGCTGGACCTGCTGCGCTACCGGCGTGGCATGCAGCTGGTCAACGGCAATGCGCTGGTGGCCGGGCTGGCCGCGTCGGCCTTTGCCAAGGGGGTGGAGATCCGCACCAGCAGCCCGGCCCAGCGCCTGCTGACAGAAAAAGGCCGGGTGGTGGGCGCGGTGGTGGGCGGCGTGGCGATCCGCGCCAAAGCCGTGCTGCTGGCGTGCGGCGGTTTTCCGCATGACACCGCACGCAAGCAAGCGCTGCTGCCGCATGCGCCCACCGGGCAGGAGCATTGGTCTGCCGGGTCGCGCGGCAACACCGGCGACGGCCTGCGCCTGGGCGAGGCGGTGGGCGGGCAGATGGGGCGAGATACTGCCCAGGCCGCCGCGCTGGCCCCGGTGTCGCTGGTGCCGCGGGCAGACGGCAGCGTGGCCCACTTCCCCCACCTGGTGGAACGCGCCAAGCCGGGCCTGATCGCCGTGGCCGCCAACGGCCAGCGCTTCACCAACGAGGCCGACTCGTATTACGACTTTGTCTGCGGCATGCTGGCCGCCACGCCAGCGGGCCAGCCGGTCCAGGCCTGGCTGGTCTGCGACCACGCCTTCATGCGCCACTACGGCCTGGGCGCAGCCAAACCCGCCCCCATGCCCATGGGGGCCATGCTGCGCAGCGGCTACCTGCAGCGCGGTGCCACCCTGGCCGCATTGGCCCAGCGTTGCGGCATCGACGCCGCCGGGCTGCAAGCGACCGTGCAGCGCTACAACCCGCAGGCACGTGCCGGTAAAGACGACGACTTCGCCAAGGGCGAAACCCCTTACAACCAGGTGCAGGGCGATGCCGCCAGCGGCTATCCCAACCCGTGCATGGCTCCACTGGAGCGCGGCCCGTTCTACGCCGTCAAGGTGGTGCCCGGCAGCCTGGGCACCTTTGCTGGGCTGCAGGTCAACGCCAGCGCCCAGGTGCTGGACGGCCAGGGCCAGCCCATCCCCGGCCTGTACGCGGGCGGCAACGACATGCACAGCGTGATGGGCGGCCACTACCCCAGCGGCGGCATCACGCTGGGGCCGGCCATGACCTTCGGCTACATCGCTGCCCACCATATCGCGGGCGTAGATTTATAAAAAATCGGCCTCCGCCGCACATTCCACCTGCGCAAGCAGCTCTTTATTTAATAGCAAAAAGGAAAATTGATGTACTACGAACTCGCCACCATAACCCTGCCGTTCGGCACCGCCGCCCAGGCCGCCAGCAACGTACAGGCCTACACCCGTGGCCCCGAAGCCCAGGGCGAGCTGCTGGCCTGCTGGTTTACCGACATTGGCGTGCTCAACCAGATGGTCGTGCTGCGCGGCTTTGCCGATCTGGCCACCTTGCAGGCCGAGCGCGCCCGCACCCAGCTGAGTGCCGACCCGTTTGGCTGCGCCAGCATCTTCCAGACGCTGGAACAGCACAGCTACCAAGGCTTTGCGTGGATGAAGCCGGTGCGCCCCTCGGCCGAATCGGGCATCACCGGCCCGGTGTATGAAATCCGCACCTACGGCATCAAGCCCGGCGGCGTGCAGGCCACTATCGACCTGTGGGAACAGTACGTGCCGCCGCGCGAGGCCCTGTCGCCCTGCCTGGTCGCCATGGTGGCGCTGGACGGCCCGCTGCGTTTTACCAATATCTGGCCCTACGCCAGCCTGAACGCCCGCAGCCAGGCCCGTGCCGACGCTGTCGCCCAGGGCATCTGGCCCCCCAAAGGCGGCCCGGCACATTTGACGACCCACATGGTGTCCACCATCGCCATGCCCACCGCCGTGTCCCCGCTGAAATAGCCATGCGACCCTATTCACTCGCTTACCTCACCGCTGCCAGCCTGTCCGTACCGCAGATGCTGGCCGCCGCCGCCCAGTGGGGCTACCAGACCGTGGGCCTGCGCTTGCAACCCAACACGCCCGGTGCCCAGCACCAGCAGTTGCTGGGCGATGCCGCCGTGCTGCGCGAAGCCCTGGCGGTGCAGCGCGACACCGGCGTGGGCGTGTTCGACCTGGAAATCATCCGCCTGGCCGAGGGCTTTGACCCCGAGGCCTACCGGCCGCTGCTGGAAGCCGGAGCCGCCCTGGGGGCCAAGGCGGTGCTGGTGGCCGGTGACGACCTGGTGGAATCCCGCCTGACCGACAGCTACGCCCGGCTGTGCGCCTTCATGCAGCCTTTTGGCATGACGGCCGACCTGGAGTTCATGCCCTGGACCGCCGTCCCCAATGCCCAGGCCGCCCTGCGCATCGTCACCGCCGCCGGCCGCCCGGCCAACGCGGGCATCCTGGTGGACGCGCTGCACTTCGCCCGCTCTGCCAGCACGCTGGACGACCTGCGCGCGATCCCCCGCGAACTGCTGCACTACGCCCAGGCCTGCGATGCCGCCGACGGCACGGGCTTCAGCACCGAGCAGCTCATCCACACCGCGCGCTGCGACCGGCTGCTGCCAGGGGAGGGCGTGATCGACCTGGCCGCCATCTTCGCCGCGCTGCCGGGTGACTTGCCGGTCAGCGTGGAGGTGCCTAACCATGTGCGCGCCCCGTTGGTGGGGGATGTGGAATGGGCCCGGCGGGCGCTGGTGGCGACGCGGGATTTGCTATTTAATTAATAGCTGATTGTGCAGGTGGTGATTGCGCTAGATGGTGATTTGATGGTTGTTGATGCCACGGGCATGGTCGGCCGGGTAGTGCGCCCGGCGGCGCAGTCACTTTTCTTTTGCGCAAAAGAAAAGTAACCAAAAGAAAGGCGCCCCCACTTCGTGCGGCCCTGCGCTTGCGCTACGGGCAACCTGTGCTGCGCACTTTTGGCGGGGGAGTG
>CANFZJ010000034.1 GCA_947451445.1 Comamonadaceae bacterium | reverse complement strand
TTGGCGGCCAGGCCTTTGAGGGTGTGGGCCACCCGCTGGGCGGTGGTGGCGTCGGCGGCCGTGCTGGCCGCCACCAGGGCGTCGATTTGCCGGGGCCAGTCGTCAATGAAGTCCTGGGCGATGACGCCCACGATCCACGGGTCGGCCTGGGCGATGGCGGCGGCGTAATCAAAAACAATAGCTGTCTGCGCAGGTTCGGCGGGTGCTGGCAGGCTATTCAGCACTTCACGCAGACGGGCGGGTACGAGCGGTTTGGCCAGCAGCGCGTGCAGCCCGGCCTGTTGGCTGCGGCGTGGGTCGTCCGGGTAGATGCAGGTGGCCATGCCCACCACCGGCGCCGACAGGGTCTGGGCCAGGGCCAGGCCGGCGTCCAGCCCGCTGTCCAGGTCCAGCAGCACGGCATCGGCGCGCAACGGCAGCGTGCCGCCGTGGTCCACCCGGGCCCGGTGGCCCCATTGGTGTAGCAGGGCCAGCAGCAGGGCGTGGTTGCCAGGGCTGGCGGTGGTGTCCCGCAGCAGGATGTCCAGGGGGGTGTTCATTCGTCGGGGTCGTGCAGTTGCCGCATGATGGCCATGGCGTCGTCGAAGCGGGCCAAAAAGGCGTCCACGCAGGCCGGGTCGAAGTGGCTGCCCGCGCTATCGCGCAGCAGTTGGGTGGCGCGCTCCACGGTCCAGGCGGGTTTGTAGGGGCGGGCCGAGGTGAGGGCGTCAAACACGTCGGCGACAGCCACAATGCGTCCGACCAACGGGATGGCGTCGCCGACCAACCCGGCAGGGTAGCCCGAGCCGTCAAACTTTTCATGGTGCGATATGGCGATGGTGGCGGCCATTTTCATCAGCGAAGAACTGCCCCCGGCCAGCATGGTGTGGCCGATGGTGCTGTGGGTCTTCATGATGTCCATCTCGGCCGGGTCCAGCCGGCCGGGTTTGAGCAGGATGTTGTCCGGGATACCGATCTTGCCCACGTCGTGCATGGGGGCGGCATCAAACAGCAGCTGGCGTACATCCAGTGGCAGGCCCAGCTGTTCGGCGATCAGGCGCGAGTAGTGCGCCATGCGCTGGGTGTGGAAGCCGGTTTCGGGGTCGCGGTACTCGGCGATGCTGGAGATGCAGGCGATGGTTTCGCGGTCGCGCAGCTTAAGTTCGACGGTGGCTTTTTCCACCTCTTCGGCCAGCCACACCGCGCGGTCGGCCAGGATTTTCTGGCTGCGCCGCAGGGCCAGCATGTTGCGGGTGCGGGCAAAGAATTCGGTGCGGTCCAGCGGTTTGGACAAAAAGTCGTTGGCGCCCGCCTCCAGTGCGTCCAGCCGCACGGCACGTTCGTCGCTGGCGGTGACCATCAGTACCGGGATGTCTTCGCGCCCGGGCAGCGCGCGAAACTTGCGGATGAAGTTGATGCCGTCCAGCCCTGGCATCAGGTAGTCCACGATCAGCAGGTCGGGTACCTGGGTGGCGCAAAAGGCCAGCGCTTCCTCTGGCACCAGAAAGCTGGATGTTTGGTTCACACCTATTTGTTCGATCAAGCGGCCCAGCAGGGCCAGGTTGATCTGCATGTCATCAACGATCACAACATCCATGGGGTCTCCATATTGCGAGGTCCGAACACATTCTGCGCGCACCCCGTGGCGTTACACAATCCCAGGGGCATCCAGCGGTGGGGCCGGCTGCAGCGCAAGCCAGTCGGTCACTGCGTTCGCCAAAGCGGCCAACTGGCAGCCGAGCAACGGCTGTTCGGCTGCCAGTGGTACGGCCTGCGGCCCGTCCAGTTGTGCGCACAGTGCGCGCACGGTATGGGACAGGGCTTGGCCCCCCACGGCATCTGCCCCCGCCGCCACGGCTTGCAGCCGCGCCCGAACTTCGCCGTGACGCTGCAGGCGCAGCGCCTGTTGCAGTGGCGCTAGCTGTAGCCACAGGTCGTCCAGCAGGGGGCCTAGCACCGTGGCCGCCAGTGCCAGATCGTCTTCGTAATATCGGCCCAGTTGGGCCAAACTGAATGCTTCACCTGGGCTGGCGTCCACCGCGTTGTCTTCGGGTTTGGGGGGACTGTCAAACAGGGTGATGGCACCCGAGCGCTTGCCATGCCAGTGGCGCACAGCCGCCCGCAGCACCTTGGCGTCAATCGGTTTGGAGATGTGGTCGTCCATGCCGGCGGCCAGGGCGGCAGCCCGGTCGCCCACCATGGCGTTGGCGGTGAGGGCGATGATGGGGATGTCCTGCTGGTGCGCTCCGGCGGCCCCGGCGCGGATGCGCTGGGTGGCCTCGTAGCCGTCCATTTCGGGCATGTGGCAGTCCATCAACACCACGTCGGCCGCGTGCGTGCGCAGCACCTCCAGGGCTTCTGCGCCGTTCACCGCCGTGAGCACCTGGTGGCCCCATTTTTTCAACAAAATCAGTGCCAGCTTGAGGTTGACGGGGTTGTCTTCCACCAGCAGCACCCGGGACGGTGTGCGGTCGTCCGCCAGGGTGTGGCGGGTGACCAGTACCCGTTCGACCTCTTGCAGGGTGGGGGCTGCAGGGCCGGCCAGCACGGTTTGCATGCAGCGCAGCAGCTGGGCCCCTTTCAGTGGTTTGGTCAAGAATGCCGAGAACCCGGCCGCTTTCAGCCGCGCACCGTCGCCGCGCTGGGCCACCGAGGTCAGCATGACCAGGGGAACGCCCGCCCAGACCGGGTTGGCCTGCATCAAACGGCCCAGGGTTTCGCCGCTCATGGTGGGCATTTGCATGTCCAGAATGGCCACGTCCACGCGGTGACCGGCGGTTTGTGCATCCAGCAGTGCATGCATGGCCTGGTTGCCGTCTTCGGCGGTGATGACCTGCAGGCCCCAGTTTTGCAACAGGATTTGCAGCAGGCGGCGGTTGGTGGCGTTGTCGTCCACCACCAAAACCCGCATGCCGACCAGTTTTGCAGGGGGCAGCGGCTCGACTTGCGGTTCTCGCGGCTGCACGTCCAAGGGCAGTTCGAACCAGAACACCGAGCCTTGCCCCCATACGCTGCGGGCCCCAATCGTGCCGCCCATCAAATCGACCAGCTGCTTGGATATGGCCAGGCCTAAACCGGTGCCGCCAAACCGCCGGGTGGTGGACGAGTCGGCCTGGGTAAACGGCACAAACAGCTGGGCCAGCTTGTCGGGCGCAATGCCGATGCCGCTGTCGCGCACTTCGATGCGCAGCCGCACTTGTGCGGCGGACTTTTCAACCACCATCAGGTGCAGGGTGACCTCGCCCGCCATGGTGAATTTGGTGGCGTTGCCCGCCAGGTTCAGCAGCACCTGGCGCAGGCGCCCTGGGTCGCCGCGCACCTGCGACGGCACATCCCCATCGGCCAGCCAGGCGCATTCGACCGGCTTATCGCCAATGCGGAAGGCCACCACGTCGGCGATTTCGTCCATCAGCGTGCGCAGGTTGAAGTCCAGCACCTCCAGCTCCAGCTTGCCGGCTTCGATTTTGGAGTAGTCCAGGATGTCGTTGATGATGCGCAGCAGGGCGTCGCCGCTGTTCTTGACGGTTTCGGCGTATTCGCGCTGCTCGTCGGTCAGGCTGGTTTCCAGCAGCAGGCCGGTCATGCCCAGCACGCCGTTCATCGGGGTGCGGATTTCATGGCTCATGGTGGCCAGAAACTCGCTCTTGGTTTTGCTGGCCGACTCGGCCAGTTGGCGCCCCAGCGACGATTCGTACAGCGCCAGTTCTGCGGTGCGCATTTCGGCCTCTGCCAGCAGGGAGCGGATGCCAAATGCCACGTTGTTGGCCATTTCGCTCAGCAGGGATACGTCATCGTCAGAAATGCCATTCGGAACCGTAGAGTCGGCATGGAGCGCGCCCCACACCACGCCATTCACCAGCAAGGGCAGGCTGAGCATGGAGCGTACGCCACGGCTGACGCCGCCCGTTGGCCCCGGCAGCACACGCGGGTCGGTGAGGGTGTCGGTCACCAGCACAGGTTCCCCCGTGGCGATGCAACGCCCCAGCACCCCAAGCCTGCTACCTTCGGCGTCCCAGCTGATGGAGACATGGCGCAACAGATCGGCCAGGGGCCCAAAGGCGGTCAGCATGGTGACGTTTTTGGCGGCATCTGCCTCGGCCCGGCCAATGCCCACGGTGGCGTAGCCCCCCACTTCCACCATCAACTGGCAGACCGTGTCGAGCAGCTCGCCCAGGTCGGAGGCCTTGGCGATGGCCAGGTTGGTTTCGCTGCCCAGTGCCAGCGCACGGTTGATTTTTTTCAGTGATGCCTCGGTTTGCATCAGGCTGGTAACGTCGCGGCACACCGTGATGGCGCCTTCCACCAGGCCATCGGCATTGCGCTGCGGCATGATGCGCGCGACCAGCGTTTGCACCACCGGGGGGCGGGTGGAGAAGGTGACTTCTACCTGCTCTTCTCTGCCCGTAGCCAGTACTTGCTGAATGGCGCGGTCGTAGACCTGCTGGCTTTCGCCTTCCAGCAGGCTGTAGGTGCCGTCCGCAGCGTCGATCTCCGGGCCATACTTCTCCTGGTACAAGGCCCGCATTGCGGGGTTTGCATACAGGCGACGCCCTTGCAGATCAATGCACTGGATGGTGTCGGTGATGTTTTCCGCCAGGCTGCGAAACTGCTGTTCGCTGTCTACCAGGCGCTTTTGCATGGCTTGGCGGTCGGAGATGTCGCGGGCGATGGCCAGGGCATAGGCGACTTCGGCGTAGACAAAGTAGTCCACATGGATTTCGACCGGAATGTCGGTGCCGGTTTTGGTGCGCAGGGTGGACTCAAATTGCGCCGACTTCTGCTCGCGCAACACATTGGAGACATGGACGAAGCGCTCTTGCGAGAGCCCGGGCTCCACGTCGAAAAGCGTGACCCCGCCCGTCAGCTCCGCCACCGAATAACCCAGTACGCTGGCCATGGTGTCGTTGGCATAGGTCAGTGCCGGTGAGTCCAGGCGCAGCATAAACACGGAATCCGCCACCCGGTTCAGCGCCTCGTTGAGTAACTGCAGGCGGTATTGCTCGGCCTTGCGCTGGGTCACGTTGCGGCATACCGCCAGGGTGTAGCGTTCGCCGTCAAATTCAAAATAGTTGACGTGCACCTCCATGTCGAACTCTTGCCCTGAGCGTGTGCGGTGGACGGTTTCAATGGTGCTATGCCCCACCAGCCCTGCTGGGACGGTCTCCATCAGCTGGTCAAAACCCTCTCGGGTAATCATGGGGTCGATGTCAAACACCGTCATGCCACCGGTCAGCTCTTTCGCGGTGTAGCCCAGTACGTTGCAGATGGTTTCGTTCACGTAGATGAACCGGGGGTCGCCCCACACGTTCAGGGTGACCGAATCTGCCACCCGGTTGAGCGCCTCCATCACCAATTTCAGGCGCAGCTCCTCGGCCTTGCGCTGGGTGATGTCGTGCGCAAAGCCGGTGGTTCCTATCAGTTCGCCGTCGATCGACACCGCTTTTCGGTAGATTTCAAACCAGGGGCTGTTGGGTTCCGCTCCCATGCGCTGTTCTTCGTGGAACTGCTGGCCGGATGCCATAGCTTGCTGCTCGTCGGCATAAAACCTTGTGGCCAATGAGGGCGAGAAAAAGTCGCTGTCTGTTTTGCCCACCATCTCTTCGGGAGACTGCACCCCGACGGCGTTGGCCGCGTCCTGGTTGGTGGCCAGAAAGTGGCCATCCTGGTCTTTGAGCCATACCGGAAAAGGAAAGTTGTCCAGCAAAGCGCGTTGGTAGCGCTCTTTGACCACCAGCTGGCGCTCGATCTGCTTGCGCGCTGTGATGTCCATCGTGAAGCCGTGCCACTGCTCCGTACCGTCTGGCAGGCGGGCGGGGGTGGCGCGCGTTTCTATCCAGACCAGGCCTTTGTGCGGATGGTGTACCCGTGCTTCCACGCTATAGGGCATGCCGTCGCGCATGGCCTGGTTGACGGCCTTTCCCATGCGGGCCGCATCTTCGGGCTCCAGCATCTGGCGCAAAGGGGCTATCGAGTCGGCGACATCGGCGGGGTGCAAGCCGTAGATCTGCCAAATACCGGGGCTGGTATAGGACAGAAAGTCCCGGCCATCCGGTGCGCGTTGCAGGGTGTAGGCAAAGCCCGGCATGTTGGCGGTCAAACGGGCCAGCTGGGCCTCGTTGCGGTGGCGTTCGGAGATGTCGCGGCACACCGACAGGCGGAACTCGTCGCCCTCGAACTCAAAGCGGCTGGCGGTGATTTCTGCGGGAAAGAGCTGGCCATTTTTGCGCCGCATTTCAGTGACGAAGGTGTCGGGGCCTTTGTCACGCAGGCGCTGGCCTACCGCGATGTACAGGTCCAGGTCCATGCTGGGCACCAGGTCGGTCGCGCCGATGCCCGACGTGAGCTCCTGGTGGCTGTACCCCAGTATGGTGGACGCGGCCTGGTTGGCATACAGCAGCGCTGGCGCCTCCATCTTCATCAGCCCCACCATGTCGCCGCACTGGTCCAGGGCGTAGTTCAGCAAGTTGTTGCGGCGCTCTGCGTTTTTGCGTTGGCTGATATCGATGGCGGTGCCCAGAATGGCGGGCTGCCCGGCCGACTGGACGGGTGACTTGTAGATCCAGAACCACGGGGCGGCGGCATCTGTGCCGCTGCGCACGTCTTGCTCTATCGGCTGGCTGCCGTGGCGTACGGCGGCATCGTTCGCGCTAAAAATGGCCGCGTATTGCGTGTTGCCTACATCTGCATCGGTCCGGCCCAGCACCGTTTGGGCTGGCGGCAGGCCCAGGTAATGGGTAAAGCAGGGGTTGGCCAGCAGGTAGGTGCCTTGCGCATCTTTGAGCCACACCGGAAACGGCAGGTTGTCGAACACCGCGCGTAGTTGCGCGCATTCCTCGGTAGGCTGTGGCCCTGTGCCTACCAGCGCATGCCGGTTCCAGTACAGGCATGGCAGCAGCACGGCCAGCATGCCCGCCGCAGCGCCGAGCGCTTGCGCCAGGCTGGGCGGGGTTGCGACCCAGGCGATGGCCAAGGTGGCAAAGCACGTGCCCACGGGCACCCAAACCAGTCTCTGTATACCCAGCACCATGCCTGCACCCCGACATCAATGTAACTAAGAGTTCACATTGTGCACGTGTAGGTCCGGGTTTCATGTATACAAAATGGTCTTCAGATATGCGGGTGCGGGGCCGTTGCCGTAGAAGATCAACCGTGGTAAATCGGCATCGTGCCGTCCTTTTCGGCCTGGACCAGCTCGGCGCGTACTTCGGCACGGGTCTTGGTGCTGCCGCTCGGTGCGATCACGGGGTAGTCATGGTCGTTGAACGATGCCATGGTGCCATCTTTTTCGGCCTGGACCAGCTCGGCACGCACCTGCGCCCGGGTCAGGGTGCTGTGGGTCGAGGGCAGCACGGGGTATTCGCGGTCATACGAATCAGCAAATGCGCTGGTGGCAGCGACAGAGGCCAGGGCGATCACAGTGGATGCCAAAAATTTAGATGCTTGCATGGTCATTTCCTTCACAGTGGATAAACAGTTCAACTTCACCAGGAACCCTGGGCCGCTTTGCCACTCTTTCAAGTTGCGGCGCTACCAGGTGGGGTCACAGGGTTTCTACGCCTTGCCCATCCTGTGACTAGCAGGTAAGCGCCAAGTTGCAGTTTTAA
Organism: Comamonadaceae bacterium; assembly: GCA_947451445.1. Lineage (GTDB taxonomy): Bacteria > Pseudomonadota > Gammaproteobacteria > Burkholderiales > Burkholderiaceae_C > Rhodoferax_B. The sequence goes on along the minus strand of CANFZJ010000034.1, from coordinate 7,071 downwards.
ACCGGTCGAAAACGAAGCACACCGTTTCGGCCCTGGAAACAATGGACACACTCGAACTCATACGCACTTTTCGCGAAGTCGTGGCCCGTGGCGGCTTTTCCAAAGCCGCCCAGTCGCTCGACGTCTCCAAGGCCAATGTCAGCAAATACGTGGCCGCGCTGGAAGAGCGCCTGGGCACCCGCCTGCTGAACCGCACCACCCGCACCGTGAGCCTTACCGCCGCAGGCAGCCTGTTGCTGGCCCGCAGCACCCCGTTGCTGGAGCTGGTGGACCTGGCCCGTGACGAGCTGGAGCACCACGCCCGCCAACCCAGCGGCCGCCTGCGGGTCACCGCTTCGGTGGGCCTGGGCCATACCGACCTGCCCCAACTGCTGGGCGACTTCATCCAACGCTACCCGGAGGTGCACCTCAGCCTGGACCTGAGCAACCGGGTGGTGGACATGGTGGACGAAGGCATCGACGTGGCCCTGCGCATTGGCCGCATCACCGACGCCAACCTCATCGTGCGCAAGCTGCGCAAAGTGGAGATGGTGGTTTGCGCCAGTCCGGCCTATTGGCAACAGCACGGCTTGCCCCTGCACCCGGATGACCTGGGCCAGCACGACGCCTTCACCTATGCGCTGCTGGGGAGCCACCCGGAATGGCGCTTTCGGGTGGACGGTGCGGCTTATGCCGTGCCGGTACGCAGCCGCATGGATGCCACCGACAGCGCCCCGCTGGTGTACCTGGCACTGCAGCACCGGGGTGTCGTGCGCCTGCCCCGGCTGATGGTGCAAGCCCACCTGGACAGCGGTGCGCTGCAAGCGGTACTGGCCGAATACGACCCCGCCGATATGTGGCTGTTTGCCGCCTACACGCAGCGGCGGCACAACAGCGCTGCGCTGAAGGCCTTTCTGGCCTTTTTAGAAGAGCACTGGAAGGACTAAACCCAGCGCTCTTGGCGCTGGCGGTACGCGCGGCGAAGGGCCGCAGCCGCAGGTTTATGCCAGGTGTTGCTGAAAGAAAGCCAGCGTAGCCGACCGCGCTAGCGCAGCCGCCTCAGCGTTGTAGGCACCGCGCTGGTCGCAGTTAAAGCCGTGGTTGGCCGGGTACACGCGCACGTCCACCGCCGGGTGGGCCTGCTCAAACGCGCGTACCGTGTCCAGCGCAATGCTGTGGTCTTCTTCGCCAAAGTGGGCCAGCACCGGTACGGTGGCTGTGCGGGCGGCTTCGGCAGGCGCGGTCATGCCGCCGCCGTAGTACGGCACGGCGGCGTGGATGCCCTGGACCAGCGCCGCGGCACGCCAGGTCAGCAGCCCACCCCAGCAGTAGCCCACCATGCCGACCTTGCCTGCCGGGGTGGCGTAGTCCACTGCGGCTTGCAGCACCTGCACCAGCGCGGGTACGCCCAGCGCCTCGGCGGCGGCTTTCAGGGCGATGCCGGCCTGGATATCTTCGGGCGTGTAACCCAGGTTCACACCCGTTTGCACGCGGTGGAACATGTCCGGCGCCACCGCCAGGTAGCCCGCCTGCGCATAGCCGTCGGCCACGGCACGGATGTGGCTGTTGACGCCAAAAATCTCTTGCACCACCACCACGGCCCCTTGGGGCGTGCCGCTGGGTTGGGCCACGTAGGCGGGAAAGCTGTGGCCGTCGGCCGTGCGCAGATCCGTAAAAAACGACATAAATAAGGCTCCATAAATAAAGGGGACGACACCCGCAGGCTCTATGCTCCGCCATGGACTTCAAACCGCTCATCACCCTGCTGGCCATCGTCAACCCGCTGGCGATCGTACCGTTCTTCATCCACTACACGCAGAACTTCAGCCCGGCGCAGCGCCGCCGCACCATCTGGGTGTCGTCGTTCAGCGTGTTTGTGGTGATTGCCGTGAGCGCCCTGCTGGGGCTGCAGATTCTGGCGTTTTTCAATATCTCGCTGGCCAGCTTTCAGGTGGGCGGCGGCCTGCTGCTGATGACCTCGTCGCTGAACATGCTCAACGCGCAGTCCGCCGAGTCCAAGTCCAACGCCACCGAGCTGCAAGACGCCTCGGAACGCGCCGCCGTGGGGGCCAGCATTGCCGTGGTGCCGCTGGCCATTCCGCTACTGACCGGCCCGGCCAGCATGTCCACCGTGGTGATTTACGCCGACAAGGCCAAAACCTTTTGGCAACTGGCCACCCTGGTTGGCTACGGCGTAGTGATTGGCCTGGCCACCGCCCTGTGCTTCTCCCTGGCCGGGCCCATCGCCCGGGTGCTGGGCAAAACCGGCATCAACGTGATGACCCGGCTGATGGGCCTGATCCTGGCCGCGCTGGCGGTGGAGGTGATGGCCGACGGCCTGCACAAGCTGTTTCCGGTGCTGGGCTGATGCTTCTATTTTGATAGCTGTCAGCGCAGGTGGCATATGCGCTATAGGCTTTTTTGATTCATTTTATGCGCCACAACTTTTCTCCCCTCCGCCGCGCCAGTCTGTGCGCCCTGCTGCTCGCCCTGGCCGGCTGCTCCACCACGCTGCCCGAGGGCATCACGGCGGTCACGCCGTTCGATGCCACGCGCTACGCGGGCAAGTGGTTTGAAATCGCCCGGCTCGACCATGCGTTCGAGCGCGGGCTGGACAACGTCAGCGCCCGCTACACGCTGCAGCCCGACGGCAGTGTGCAGGTCATCAACCGGGGCTTCAACCGCGAGAAAAACGCCTGGAAAGAAGCCGAGGGCATCGCCCAATTCACCGGCGACCCGCGCACCGCCTCGCTCAAGGTGTCGTTCTTCGGCCCGTTTTACGGCGGCTACCACGTGGTGGCGCTGGACCCGGCCTACCGCTGGGCGATGGTGGTGGGGGCCGACCGCAGCTATGTGTGGATCCTGGCGCGCGACAAGCAGCTGCCCGCCGACATCCGCGCCCAGTTGCTGGCCAAGGCGCAGCAACTGGGCATTGCGGTGGACCAACTGGTGTGGGTGGACCAGAGCCGCAGCGACAGCTAGGTTTTAGCCCCGATCCGCCCCACCAACTGATGCGCCACCACCAGCGCCAACACGCCAAAAATAGCCGTGCCCACCGCCGCCCCGGCCAGTACGCCCACCGCGCTGTAGTGTGCCCCCCACCAAGCAAACGGAATGGTGCCCAGGGTGGCGCGGGCCCAGTTGAAGCCGGTAGACCACAGCGGCTTGTCCAGGTTGTTGAAGGCGGCGTTGGCCACAAACAGCGCCCCGGCAAAGAAGAAGCTGGCCGCCAGCCAGCTGCAGAACATGCGGATCAGGTAGGCAGCCTCGCCGTCCACGCTGAAGGCCTGCACCAGCAGGTTTTGCCCCAGCGCCAGCAGCAGCCAGGCCGTACCCACGGCGATCACCATGAACAGCAGGCTGTCGCGCAGACCCTGGCGCACCCGGTCGAACTGGCCTGCGCCCAGGTTTTGCGCCAGGATGGGGCCGACCGCGCCACTCAGCGCGTAAATCATGCCAAACGCCACCGGGGTCACCCGGTCGATGATGGCCTGCCCGGCCACGGCGGCATGGCCAAACTGGGCGATGGCGTGCGTGACAAACGCCGCGCCCACCGGCGTGGCCAGGTTGGTCAGCACGGCCGGGCCCGCCACCACCGCCAGCAGCTTGGCGTCCGGCAGCAGGCTGGCGCGGTCAAACCGGCCCAACATGCGGTGGCGCAGCACGCCGCGCAGGCCCACGGCGGCCAGCATGCTGCGCGAGATGACGGACGTGGCCGCCGCGCCGTCCAGCCCCATGTGCAGGCCGAAGATCAAAATCGGGTCCAGCACGGCGGTGACCAGCGCCGCGCCCAGCGTCACCGCCATCGCCCCGCGCGCGTCGCCCACCGAGCGCAGCAGCGCCGAGCAGGCCATGCCCATGCCCAGCAGCGGCAGCGTGTGTACGGTGATGGCCAGGTAGCGCGCGGCCAGCCGCTCGGTTTCGCCCGTGGCCCCCAACGCCGCCAGCAGCGGGTGCAAAAACGGCGCGGTGCCGCTGCCGATCCACACCGCCAGCAGCACCATCCACACCAGGCTGGAGGTGGCCAGCCGCCGCGCGTCCAGCACGCGCCCCGCGCCCACGGTGCGCGCCACCACGGCGGTGATGCCGATGGTCAGCCCAATGCACAGCGAGGTGTGGAAGAAGCCCACCACCCCGGCAAAGCCCACGGCGGCGGCAATCTCCTGCTGGCCCAGCCGGGAGATGTAGAACAGGTTGATCAGGTCTACGATGAACACCGCCACCAGCCCGATGGCCGAGGTGGTGGACATCACCGCCACATGGCGGAACAATGGGCCGGTGACGAAACGGGCGGTGCTGGCGGGGGCGGGTGGTGGCATGGTGGGGCTTTCAAACAGCGGCGATGGTACCTCCCGGTTCACTATTAAAACAATAGCTGCTTGCGCAGGTGGAATGTGCGCTGGCTGGCAATTTGATGCAAAAGGTAACGGCATGGCGGACGCACCTTCTGAACTGCACATAGCCCAGCGCGGCCCGGTGCTCTGGCTCACGCTGGACCGCGTGGCCCGGCGCAACGCGCTCACCCCCAGCCTGCTGGCCGCGCTGGGCCAAGCCATAGCCGCAGCGCACACCCAGCCCGGTGTGCGCGCCATCGTGCTGACCGGCGCGGGCGACCAGGCGTTTTGTTCCGGCATGGACCTGCACGCCGGCCCCGCCTTCAGCGCCGACCTGCCGGATGGCCCGTATGGCCACCTGGCCCAGCTGCTGCGCCGCGCCCACGCCAGCACGCTGCCGCTGGTGGCCCGCGTCAACGGAGCCTGCATGGCCGGGGGCATGGGGCTGCTGGCCATGTGCGACCTGGCCGTCGCCTGCCCGCAGGCTATTTTTGGCCTGCCGGAAGTACAGCTCGGCCTGTTCCCGGCGCAGGTACTCAGCGTGCTGCAGCCCCTCATCCCCCGGCGCAAGCTGGTCGAAATGTGCCTGACCGGCAGCCCGGTCAGCGCCGCGCAAGCCCTGGACATGGGCCTGCTCAACGCCGTGGACGCAGACCTGGACGGCTGCCTGGACGCCCTGCTGCAGCGCTTGCTGGCCGCGTCGCCCAGCGCTACCCGCCGGGGGCTGTACACCTTAAAAACCGTGGCCGACCTGGCGTTTGACCCGGCCGTGGCCTTCACCGAGAGCCAGATCGCCCTGTTCGCCCTGACCGACGACGCGCAAGAAGGGCAAGCCGCCTTCCGCGCCAAGCGCCCGCCGCGCTGGAAAAATACAAGCTAAATAAGGCTCTGGCGCACATTCCATCAGCGCTAGTAGCTACATATTCAGTAGCAAAAGGAGACCGCCATGCGCATGACCGATGAAGAGTACTTCCGCAGCTGCGTCGCCAAAGAGCGGCAACTGGCCCACCTGCTGGGCCACCACCAGATCGAAGAATGCTACGAAACCGCCGGCACGCTGTGGGAGGGCAACCACCGGCTGCCGCACTGGAGCCGCGACTGGGCCGCCTGCGGGCCGCTGCTGGCGCAGCACCAGGTGGCACTGGCCTTTGGCAGCGATGCCCACGGCGCGTTTGTCAGCGCAGGCCACACCACCCAACACTTCGCCGACCACCCCAACCCCGACCGCGCCATGATGCTGGCCGTGGTGAAGGAGGTAATCCGCCAGCTGGAGCATCCCTCCAGTCGGGGGCGTAACAACGCGTAAAGCGCACAAATAGCGGTAGTTTGTCGCGCATTGCAAGGCTTCAATCCGGGGGCGCTGGCTAAAATTTCAAGCCATGAACACCCCAAACTTGCGCCAGGACACCCCGTGGAACACCGAGCTGATGCTGCCCCGGGTCACCGACAACGCCAAACTGCTGGAGCTGCAAATCCTGCTGGGCGGCCTGCACCTGGTACTCAGCCGGGTTCACCACGCCTTTGTGGCCACCCGCTTTGTGGCCACCCGCCAGCTGGCCCTGCGCTTGGTGCGCGGCATTGAATACAACGACGCCCGCAAGGCGCGCATGGACAGCAGCGACCTGCAGCGCACGCTGAACGAGGTGGAGCGCGCGCTAGACCCCGGCAGCCTGATGGTGCTGCGCAAGCTGCTGACCCAGGCGCTGAAGGACGAACAAGACTCGGTCCACGTCACGCACGCAGACTTCACCTACAGCGACTTCATTGCCGAAGAGCAGTTGGCCGCACGCCAAGCCGCCGCGCATTGAGTGCGGAATTGGTTCAAAAGGCGCTAGTTTCAAAGGGTAAATCCGGATACCGGTAAGAATCGACCCGGTTACAGTTGCGCCAACTTGCGGAAGAGGCCTAGCGCCTCACCCAGCGAGGGTCCGAGGAGACACCCGGCACAATGAACTAAATACCTAATTAGGCATCCGATACGAGATGTTTTTAAAAGCACCGCTAACCCCGGTGCTTTTTTCTTTGTGGGCGCCAAAAACCGCATTGGCGCATGAGCAATCTGCATGGGCAGCTACTGAAATAATAGCAACCATGGGTGCGAAAATGCCCGCATGGAACTCATTTTTGTATCGCTGGCCTCGTTGCTGGCCGGTTTTGTGGACGCCATCGTTGGTGGTGGTGGGCTGGTGCTGGTACCGGCCTTGTTTGCCACCTTTCCCTCGGCCCCACCAGCCACGCTGTTTGGCGTGAACAAGGGCGCGTCCGTCTGGGGCACGGGCTTTGCCACCTGGCAATACAGCCGCCGGGTCGATCTGCGCTGGGGCTCGCTGTTGCCTGCCGCCGGGGCCGGGTTTGCCGGGGCGCTGGCCGGGGCCTGGCTGGTGACCGTCGTGCCTAGCGACTTTTTGCGCAAGCTGCTGCCGCTGGTATTGCTGGCGGTGCTGGTCTACACGCTGGCCAAAAAAGAGCTGGGCAGCGTGCACGCGCCCCGTTTCAGCGGACGGACGGAAACGCTGATCGCCTGCGCCATCGGCCTGAGCATCGGCTTTTATGACGGGTTTTTTGGCCCGGGCACAGGCAGCTTTTTTGTGTTTCTGATGGTCCGCTGGCTGGGCTATGACTTTTTGCACGCCTCGGCCTCGGCCAAGCTGCTGAACACCGCCACCAACATTGCCGCGCTGATTTTGTTCGTCTCTACCGGCCACATCTGGTGGCACTTTGTGCTGCCCATGGCGGTGGCCAATGTGCTGGGCAGCGT
>CANFZJ010000033.1 GCA_947451445.1 Comamonadaceae bacterium | reverse complement strand
GATGCACCATTTGTCGCCCGTGCGGTGGTGGGTGGCGCGGCGGATGCGGTAGATGGCGGGGTCGCGCAGGTTGATGTTGGGGCTGGCCATGTCGATCTTGGCGCGCAGCACCATGCTGCCGTCTTCGTGCTGGCCGTCGCGCATTTCGCGGAAGCGGGCCAGGTTGTCGGCGGGGGTGCGGGCGCGGAAGGGGCTGTCGATGCCGGGCTTGTTGAAGTCGCCCCGGTTGGCGCGCATTTGCTCTACGGTTTGCTCGTCCACGTAGGCGTGGCCTGCGGTGATGAGGGTTTCGGCGGCGGCGTACATGAAGTCGAAGTAGCTGCTGGCTTCAAAGGCGGGGGCGTCGGGCGCGCCGTTCCAGTCATAGCCCAGCCATTTCACCGTGTCGATGATGGCTTTGACGTATTCCTCGTCTTCTTTTTCGGGGTTGGTGTCGTCAAAGCGCAGGTGGCACACGCCGTTGTAGTCGCGCGCCAGGCCAAAGTTGAGGCAGATGCTTTTGGCGTGGCCGATGTGCAGGTAGCCGTTGGGCTCGGGCGGAAAGCGGGTGCGGATTTTGGCCGGGTCGGGCTGGCCTGCGGCGTGGTGGGCAGCGTCACCGGGGCTGCCGGCCCAGCGGCGGGCGGCGTAGGTGCCAGCGGCCAGGTCAGATTCGATGATCTGGCGCAAGAAGTTGCTGGGTTTGGTGGCGTCAGTGGGGGCTTGGGAGGGGGTGGGTGCGCTCATGGTTAGATTTTAGGCGGCTGGGCTGGGTTGTTACGTCTGGCAACGCTTCTGTTTCTGGGGCTGTACACCAAATTGGCTGCGGGGCGTTAACAGGTCATGGGGGCGATTCGCTCCCTATTTGCAACAAGGAGATCGTTATGAAGTTCCCCCGTTTTATCGTCGCTGCGGTGTTGGCGGTTGGTGCACTGGGTGCGGCCAGCATGGCGCAGGCGCGCAGCGATGTGTCGTGGTCGATTGGCATTGGGCAGCCCGGCGTGCAAATGGTGGTGGGGAATGCGCCCGTGTACGTGCAGCCTGCACCTGTGTATTACCAACCCGCCCCGGTGTACTACGAGCAGCCCCGGCCCGTGTATGTGCAACCCCAGCCGGTGTACTACCAACAGCCTGCGCCGGTGTACCAGCGGCAGCCGGTGTTTGTGCAGCCGCAGGTGGTGTACCAGCAGCCTGGCTGGCGGCCCGAGTTTCGCCACCACCGCCACCACTGGGAAGGCGACCGGGGTTGGGATCGTTAAAAGTTAGTGGTCAAATAGGCTGCTAGCGCAGGTATATCAAGCGCTAGTAGCTATGAAATATAGAGCAGTCTTGATGCCGACAACCGTTAGCAGCAGCGACCCCAGCAGGTGCACCGCCGCTGTGCCCAGGGCCAGGCCGTAGCGCTGGTTGAGCAGCATGCCCACCACCTCGGCCGAGAAGCTTGAAAAGGTGGTCAGCGCCCCTAAAAACCCCGTCACCAGTAGCAGCCGCCATGTAGGGTCCAGCTGCGGCAGGCTTTGAAACACCGCCACGCACACGCCCACCAGGTAGCCGCCAATCAGGTTGGCGGCTAGCGTGCCCAGCGGGATGGTGCTGCCGGGGTTGAGCCACAGGCCCAGGCCCCAGCGGGACAGTGCGCCTACGCAGGCACCGATGCAAATGGCGAATACAGGAAGCATGGTTTTCAGAAATTACATGTGGCTGGGCAGCCAGGTGGCCACGCCGGGCACGAACCATAGCAGCAAAACCATGCCACACATCAGCAGGAAGAACGGCAGGGTGACGCGGGCGATATAGGTAATCTCTTTGCCGGTCATGCCTTGCAACACAAACAGGTTGAAGCCCACGGGCGGGGTGATTTGCGCCATTTCCACCACGATCACCACAAAAATGCCGAACCAGACCATGTCGATGCCCGCCGCCTGCACGGTGGGCAAGATGACGCCCATGGTCAGCACCACCATCGAGATGCCATCCAGAAAGCAGCCCAAAATCGCATAAAAAATGCTTAACGCGATGATCAAACCAAACGGGCTGAGGCCTAGCGACGAGACAAATTCCGCCAGGTGGCGCGGCAGGCCGATGTAGCCCATGCTGAGTGTCAGAAACGCGGCCCCGGCCAGGATCAGCGCGATCATGCAGTAGAGCCGGGTAGCACCCATCAGCGCCTCGACAAAGGTGGTTTTGTTCAGCGAACCCTGCAGCGCCGACAGCACCATGGATCCCAGCACGCCCACCGCTGCCGCTTCGGTGGCGGTGGCCACCCCGGCGTAGATGCTGCCCAGCACTGCGCCGATCAGCCCCACCACCGGGAACAGGTGGCGCGACTCGTACAGGCGTTGCATAAAGGTGAACTGCTCGGTGGCGGGTGGAATCTTGCCGGGGTTCAGCAGCGACCAGACGATGATGTAGCCGCTGAACAGGCTGGCCAGCAGAACACCGGGCAGCACGCCGGCCACAAACAGGCGCGAGATGGACACATCGGCGCTGACGCCGTAGACGATCATGATGATGCTAGGCGGTATCAGCAAGCCCAGCGTGCCGGCCCCGGCCAGCGAGCCGATGATCTGGTCTTGCGGGTAGCCGCGCCGGGTCAGCTCGGGCAGGGTCATCTTGCCAATGGTGGCGCAGGTGGCGGCGCTGGAGCCGGACACGGCGGCAAAGATGGTGCAGCCGATCACGTTGGTGTGCAGCAGCCGCCCGGGCAGCCAGTTGACCCAGGGGGCCAGGCCTTTGAACATGCTTTCGCTCAAGCGCGTGCGAAACAAGATCTCGCCCATCCAGATGAACAGCGGCAGGGCGGTCAGCGTCCAGCTGGACGACGAGCCCCAGATGGTGACGGCCATCGCGTCGCCCGCCGCCCGGCTGGAGAACAGCTCCATGCCGATCCAGGCCACACCGGCCAGCGTCAGCCCAATCCACACGCCGCTGCCCAGGATCACAAACAACGTCACTATCAACAGGACGGTAATGCCAATATCACCCATGGTGCATGCCTATTCGTTGTGCAGCATTTCGCTGCTGTGGGTGGTGGCGCGTTGGCCGCGTAGCTCTAAAACCAGTTCGTCCACAAAGGCGATGAACAGCACCAGCATGCCCAGGGCCATGCCGATCTGCGGTATCCACAATGGGGTGGCGTCGTTGCCAGTAGAGATGTCGGCAAAGTCCCACGACTGGTAGACCAGGTGCATGCTGTAGTAGCTGAACAGGCCGGACAGCAGCACGGCGGCCACCAGGCACCAGATCTCCAGCCCGCGCCGTGCCTTGCCTTTGAGCGCGTGCAGCAGCAGCGTGATGCGGATGTGCTCGCCCTTTTTCAAGGTATGGGCCAGTGCCAGAAAGCCAGCCCCGGCCATGCAGTAGCCCGCGTACATGTCGGTGCCGCGCACACCCATGTGTACGTAGCGGTCCAGCATGCCCAGCACCACCATGGCCAGCGTGCCGACCATCAGGGCGGCGGCCAGCCAGGCCGATGCGTCAAACAGACGGTCCAGAAGTCGGCGCATGGGTTACTTCTTGCTTTTGGCGTACGTGGCCAGAATCGTTTCGCCGTCCGCACCGGCCTTCTTTTGCCAGTCGGCCAGCATGATGCCGCCGAGCTGGCGCATGTCGGCCATCAGCTTGGGGCTGGGGGGCATGATCTTCATGCCTTTGTCGGTCAGGGCTTTTTTGTACCACTCGGTCTTTTCCTGGCTGGTTTTCCAGCCGCGCTCTTCGGCGTCGGCGGAGGCCTTCATCACCGTGGCCTGGGTGGCGGGGTCGAGCGCGTCAAAGGCTTTTTTGTTGACGAAAACAATGTTCTTGGGCAGCCAGGCCTGGGTGTCGTAGAAGTATTTGACGCTTTCATAGGTTTTGGTGTCATAGCCGGTGGAGACCGAGCTGATGAAGCTGTCCACCACGCCGGTAGACAGGGCTTGCGACAACTCTGCCGCCTGTACGGTGACGGGCAACGCGCCTACCAACTCGGCAATCTTGGCAGTGGCCGGGCTGTAGGCGCGCCATTTGATGCCGCGCAGATCGGCCACCGAATTGATTTCTTTCTTGGCAAAAATGCCCTGTGGCGGCCACGGCACCGAATACAGCAGCTTCATGCCCTGCTTGCCCAGCACCGCGTCGAGCACCGGCTTTTGCGCGTCGTACAGACGCTTGGACTCGGCGTAGGACGCGGCCAAAAAGGGCACGCCGTCCAGCCCGTAGATGGGGTTTTCGTTTTCAAAGTTGGCCAGAATGATTTCCCCCGCCTGGGCCTGGCCGCCTTGCACGGCGCGCTTGATTTCGTTGGCCTTGAACAGCGCACCGTTAGCGTGCACCGTGATCTTGAGCTTGCCCGCGCTGGCCTTGTCGATGTCGGTGGCGAATTGCACCAGGTTTTCGGTGTGGAAGTTGCTGGCCGGGTAGCCCGAGGGCAGGTCCCATTTGGTTTGGGCAAAAGCAGATGTGCCCAAGGCCAGGGCGGCGGCCACAAGGCCTAGTTTGCATTTCATGGTTTCTCCAAGTCAGTACGCGGATGAATGAGTCAGCCAGGGTATGAGCAATTCCTGGGCCATCTACCTGGGGCTATCCCGCAGCATTCCGTGCGCTGTCTATAAATAAAAATAGCTACCAGCGCAGGTACAGCCTGCGCTGGTAGCTATTAATTTGGGAGTGGCAGCGGTCTACATCTTGGGCGTCAGCTGGCCGCGAATCTCGCCGCCCTTGTTGGCGGCGGTGTGCACGTTGGCGTACCACTTGCCTGCCTGCAGGTCGGCGGCTTGCTCGGGGGTCAGGGTGGTTTTGCCTTCAAACGGGCTGGCGTTGCCGACGAAGGGAACGACCACCCCGGCATTCGCCCCCGCAGCGGCGGGGCCGTGGAAGTGGCCCGCCAGGGCTGGGCCGGTCAGGCCGGTAAAGCTGACCTTCCAGCGCAGCTCGCGGGTGTCTTTGTTCAACCAGGCTTCGGCCATGCCGGTGCCGGTCGATGGGTTGGGCGGCACTTCGCTGGCGCTGGTCAGTGCCGCAGTCAGGGTGACGGTGCTGCTGGGTTGCATGCTGCTGCAACCGGCTATGCCCAGAAGCAGGGCGGTGGCGCACAGGGTGTGGGGAATGGCGTGGAACGCGCGTCGGCGGGAAAGCATCATGTCTATCTCCGGTTGGCCAGGGCGTGGACCGCACTGGAAAAACCAGTCTACACCGGGGTATGCAGTTTGTGCCTCAGCAAGCCCGGGCGGAACGCCGTAGACTCCGGCCTCCTTACCTACAACCCGGAAATTCCATGTCCCTGACCGTCACCCAATCCTCCGTTGCCGTATTCACCCAGCTGCTGGGTGGCTTGAGCGGTGTGCTGCAAAAGGCCGAGGCCCATGCTGCGGACAAAAAGATCGACCCCAGCGTGCTGCTGGCGTCGCGCCTGTACCCCGACATGTTCGCCCTGACCCGCCAGGTGCAGATCGCCGCCGACTTTGCCAAGGGCTGTGCTGCCCGCCTGGCCGGTGTGGACGTGCCCGGGTACGAGGACAACGAGCAGACCTTTGCCGACCTGCAAGCCCGCATCGCCAAGACCCTGGCCTTCATTCAAAGCCTGCCTGCGGCCGATATCGAAGCCGGTACTACCCGCAGCATCGTGCTGCGCCCCGGCACGCCGAATGAAAAGACCTTTGTGGGCAGCGCCTACCTGCTGAACTACGCACTGCCTAACTTCTACTTCCACACCACCACTGCCTACGCCATCCTGCGCCACAACGGCGTGGAAGTGGGCAAGAAGGACTTTGTCGGCAGTTTTTGAAACACCCCCAGGCTACGCACTGCGTGTCTTCGCCAACCCCCTTGCCGGGGGCGGTTCCAGTGGCCCGGCAAAGCCGGTTCCACGGAATCTCTGGAAGGGGTATCTTTGCACCGGGTAGATGCTTTTTAGGCTATTAGCGCTTATGGAGTAAGCGGTAGTAGCTATTAAAAATGTAGCTAACGAGGTGCTGATGGAAAACTATTTTGAGCGAAGTTAAGTTGCTGCTAGCGCCCATGGAGGGCTTGTTGGACTTTGTGCTGCGCGACATCCTCACCCGCGTGGGCGGTGTGGACCGTTGCGTCAGCGAATTCATCCGCGTCACCAACAGCCTGTTGCCCGAGCGCGCCTTTATCCGTGTGGTGCCTGAGTTTCTCAACGGCGGCCGCACCCTGGCCGGGGTGCCGGTGCGCCCGCAGCTGCTGGGCTCTGACCCGGTGTGCCTGGCCGAGAACGCGGGGCGTCTGGCCGAGCTGGGCCCGTTTGGGGTGGACCTGAACTTTGGCTGCCCGGCCAAGGTGGTGAACCGCCACGGCGGCGGTGCGGCCCTGTTGGACGAGCCCGCACTGGTGGCCCAGATCGTGGCCGCCGTGCGCCGGGCCGTGCCTGCCCAGTACCCGGTGTCGGCCAAGATGCGCCTGGGCTTTAACGACGACAGCCGCGCCGTTGAATGTGCGCTGGCTATTTTTGAAGCCGGGGCTACCGAGCTGGTGGTGCACGCCCGCACCAAGGCCGACGGCTACCGTCCCCCCGCCTACTGGGAGCGGGTGCAGGACATCCGCGCTGCAGTGCCCATCCCGGTGGTGGCCAATGGCGAAATCTGGACGGTCGATGACGCCCGCCGCTGCCGCACGGCCAGCGGGTGCGACATGCTGATGCTGGGCCGTGGCATGGTGACCGACCCTGGCCTGGCGCTGGCCATCCGTGCCGACTCTGTTACGGGGCAGCTGCCCTGGACAGCGCTGCAGCCGCTGATTGCCGACTTTTGGCACCTGGTGTGCGCCCAGCTGGAGCCGCGCCAGCGCGCCGGGCGGCTCAAGCAGTGGCTGAACTTTTTGCGGCGGCGCTACCCGCAGGCCGAGCTGGCCTTTCAGTCGCTGAAAACCGTGACCGACCAGGCGCAGGTGACGGCCTGGCTGGCAGCCCAGCACGCGGGCTGATTTTTTAATATTGGTGTCTCCAGGGGGACAGGTGGGGTGGAGTTTCCCGTTTAATAGCGTCTATTGACGGGGCAGAGCGACCGGGTTTTCCTCTGGCGCAGCCCATAATCTGCCCGTACATTCAGTTACCTCCACTTACAAAAGTAGACGCCCATGACCACTGCCCCCCACGCCTCTGTTGCCCGCAAGTTGGCTTTGCTCTCGTTGGCCGGGTTGGCCGTGGTGCTGCTGGCTGTCAGCATCGCCATCGGGGTGATCGAGCGGCACAGTACCCATGCGCTGATGGTGACATCGGTGGCCGAACGGGTGCAGAGCCTGACCGCCCTGGCCGATGCCACGGACCAGATCAACCGCGACATCGTGCAGCGCTCGTACAAGGGCTTTCGGCAGGACTTTGAGGCCACCCCGAGCTGGGACGCCGCTGCAGGCCAGGTCAAAAGCAACGGCACGGTGCTCAACAACGACTTCACGCTGGTGGACAAGTTCACCCAAAGCACGGGTGGCGTGGCCACCGTGTTCATGAAGCAGGGCGACGACTTTCTGCGCGTCACCACCTCGCTGAAAAAGCAGGACGGTACACGCGCCATGGGTACCTTGCTGGACCGCGCCCACCCGGCCTACAAGCTGGTTCTGGCGGGCCAGACCTACACCGGCCCTGCCGCGCTGTTTGGCACCCAGTACATGACCCACTATGAACCCATGAAAGACGCCAGCGGCGCAGTGGTCGGCATCTTTTTTGTGGGCGTAGACATCTCCCCGCAGCAAGCTGCGCTGGAAAAGCAGATCAGCGAAGCCCGCTTTTTTGCCAACGGCGGCATGTACTTCGTCGAGGCCAAGGGCGCACTGGCCGACGCCAAATTTGGGGTGCACCCCAGCGCCAAGGGCAAGAAAGTGCTGGAAGCCTACCCCCAGGCCGAAGCCTTTTTGACCGCCTTGTCCAGCGCGCCAGACGGCTATGTACGGGATGCGGCCACGTTGCTGGGCAGCCAGCCTGCCGATACTTGGGCCGTGTTGCGTAAAACCAAGTCGGGCAGTGGCTGGATGGTGGCCGAGGTGGTGGAGGGTGAGTCCATGGCCGAATACTGGCGCAATATGGGCGTTATTTGGACACTGCTGGCCGCCACCACCGTGCTGCTGGGCGCGGGCCTGTACCTGCTGGTGCGCCGCACCGTCAGCAAGCCGCTGGGCGAGCTGACCGCCGCCGTCACCACTGTGGCCCAGGGCGACCTGACCCAGGTGTTCCACACCCAGCGCAAGGATGAGATCGGCGCCCTGGTCAGCGAGGTGGAAGGCATGCGCCAGCGCTACCTGCAGGCCCTGGCCCAGGTGCGGGCGTCGGTGGACAGCATCGGCACTGCCAGCTCGGAGATCGCCAGCGGCAACCAGGACCTGAGCGCGCGCACCGAGCAAACCGCCAGCAACCTGCAGCGCACTGCCACCAGCATGGAAGAGCTGACCAGCACCGTGCAGCAGTCAGCCGATGCGGCCCGCCAGGCCAACCAGCTGGCCGCGTCTGCCGCCGAGGTTGCGGCCCGTGGCGGCGTCGTGGTGGGCCAGGTGGTCATCACCATGCACGACATCAACCAGGGTTCGAAAAAGATTGCCGACATCATCGGCGTGATCGACGGCATTGCCTTCCAGACCAACATCCTGGCGCTGAACGCCGCTGTGGAGGCTGCCCGTGCCGGTGAGCAGGGCCGTGGCTTTGCGGTGGTGGCCAGCGAGGTGCGCAACCTGGCGCAGCGCAGCGCCGACGCCGCCAAGGAGATCAAGAACCTGATCAGCGCCTCGGTGCAAAAGGTCGAATCTGGCTCCCAGCTGGTGCAGAACGCGGGCAGCACCATGGATGAAATCGTCAGCTCGGTCAAACGGGTGAGCGACACGTTGGGCGAGATCACCGCCGCCGCTGCCGAGCAGTCCAGCGGCATTGGCGAGGTGAACGCCGCCATCAACCAGCTGGATCAGATGACCCAGCAAAACGCCGCCTTGGTCGAGCAGTCTGCCGCCGCGGCCGAAAGCCTGCGGGACCAGGCCGAACGCCTGGCACAGGCGGTGGCCGTGTTCAAGTTGGGCGGAGGACAGCCAGGGCAACGCCGCTTGACCTGATGGTCCGTACGGGCCTGCAGCGGCGTTTGAGATTTTAGCTAAAACAGGCTGTAGCGCCCGTTTTATATGCGCAAGCTGCTATAAAAAACGTAGCATTTTGTCTTTGCTTGCACGGACTGGCGGATGGTCGTCATGCTGTTTCTTCGGCCTCGGCAACCCATTGCTGCCAGGCCTGGGCGGGCACAAAGCCTGCGGCCCAGGCGATGACGGCGTCGGCGGGCATGGGTCGGGCGATGCCGTAGCCCTGCGCCAAGTCGCAACCCCGTTGTAGCAGTAGCAGGCCGTGCTCCACCGTTTCTACGCCCTCGGCAATCACGTGCCGCCCGAATGCATGGGCCAGGCCGATGATGGCGTCCACCAAAGTCAGGTCGTCGGGGTCTTCCAGTATGTCGCGGACAAAGCTTTGGTCGATCTTCAGCGTGTTGGCGGGCAGGCGCTTCAGGTAGGCCAGCGATGAATAGCCGGTGCCAAAGTCGTCCAGCGCAAACTGCACGCCCAGTTGCTGGCAGGAGGCCATCACGTTGCGCATGTGCTGCACGTCTTCCAGCGCGGCAGACTCCAGTACCTCCAGTTCCAGCCGATGGGGGGAGACCTGCGGAAAGCGCGCCAGGATGTCGCTCAACCGGTCCACAAAGTCGGGCCGCTGGAAGTGGCGTGCGGCAATGTTCACGCTGACCACCCAGTGCGGGCCCTGCTGGGCCCAGTGCTGCATTTGCTGCAGTGCATCGACCAGCACCCATTCGCCGATGTCGATGATCAGGTCGGTGTCTTCCACCAGCGGCAGAAAGTGGTAGGGCCCCACGATGCCTTTGTCCGGGTGTTGCCAGCGCAGCAGGGCCTCCATGCCAAAGACCTGGCCGGTGCGCATGTTGACCTTGGGCTGGTAGTACAGCCGCAGTTCGCCGCCTTGCAGGGCCTGCGCTACGCGGGCGCGCTGGTGGTGGTCGGTCTGCACCTCTTGGTCGCGTTGTGCGTCAAACAGGTGGAAGCGGCCGCGCCCGGTTTGTTTGGCCAGGTACATGGCCTGGTCGGCCTGGCGCAGCAGGGTGTCCAGGTTGGCGTCCTGCTGCTGGTCGCCGTGCGGGTAGACGGCGATGCCGATGCTGGTCGTCAGGCGAATCTGTTGCTGGTCTAGCGGGTAGGGCTCGGCCAGCAGGGCCAGCACCTGGGCGGCGTGTTTTTCTATCTCGGCCAGGCTGTGCTGGTTTTCCAGCAGCAGTAAAAATTCGTCGCCGCCCAGGCGGGCCAGGCCGTGGTTGTCGCCCGCGTACTGAGCCAGGCGCTGCGCCACCGACTGCAGCAGGCGGTCTGCGTACAGGCTGCCGTACTGCGCGTTGATGTGCTGGAAATGGTCCAGGTCCAGCAGGCATACGGCCAGCAGCTTGCGCTGGTGGCGCGCCTGCCGCACCGCCATGGTGAACGGCTCTTGCATGGCGGCACGGTTGTGCAGGCCGGTCAGCACGTCATGGCCGACCTGCCAGGATATTTCCTGGATCAGTTGGCGCTTTTCGCTCACGTCGCGGAACACCAGCACGCAGCCGACCGAGCGGCCATCGGCCTGGCGAATGGGGGCGGCGGTGCATTCGATAGCGCAGCGCTCGCCCGAGGGGCGTACCAGCACGTAGTGGTTGGCGTGCACCACGTCATGGGTCTGGTACAGCGGGGCACGTGCGTCCTTGGGGCCGGGCCCGCCCAACTCGTCTTGCAGCTCGAACACCTCGTGCAGCGGGCGGCCTTTGGCCTGCTGCGCGGTCCAGCCGGTGAGCTGCTGGGCCACGGTGTTGCTGGTTTCGATGTGCCCTGCCAGGTCGGTGGTGATGACCGCGTCGCCAATCGACGACAGCGTGACTTCGGCCCGTTCTTTTTCTGCCAGCAAATCTGCCTGGGTGCGTCTGAGCTGGTGGAGCAGGTTTTGGATTTCCTGGGCCGTGGCGTTGAAGACCTCGGCCAAAACCCGGGCTTCGTACGGGCCAATGATGGGCATGCGGGTTTCGTAGCGGCCCTGTTTGAATTGTGCGACGGCACCGGCCAGGCGTTGCAACATGCGCCCATTGGCCCGCAGCACCAGCGTGGACAAAAAGAACACCAACGCCACGGCCAGCCCGGTAACCCACAGCTGCGGCAATACCGTTTGCCAGGCGCGGTTGAGGGCGGCAGTGGGGTCGGTTTGCAGTGTCAGTGTGCTGGCCAGAGGGGTGTCGCCCCTGGGCGGCAGCACCAGCTGTAACGGCGTGGGCACCAGGTGGACCAGCCGACCAAACCAGGCGGGGTAGTGGCGCAGCACCGGGTGGAGATTGCGTGCTTCGATGTGCAGCGTGCCCGACTGCCAGCGGATGGCCGCTATGTCGGGGCTGTCTTGCGCCTCAGCATCGAGGATGCGCTGCAGGGCGGCGCTGTTTTGCGGGGGCACTGCTGCCAGCGCGGGCAGCACGTAGCGCTGGATGTGGGGTACCTGCAGCAAGGCCACGGCATCGGCTGTGGCCACGGTGGTTTTGAACATCACCTGGTATTTGCCCGTGGCGACGGCCAGCGTCAGCAGTACCAGCGGTACGAAGATGCGGGTACGCAGACTGAGCGTATTCCAGAGGTGGACAACGTTGCGCGGCGATGGCATCGGGAGACGATTCCGTGGGACTGTAAAAGCGCAAAGTTTTACCACAGGAAGTGTTACTTTTTGTAAGCAAGAGTTGACTTTACGCACTCTGCGGGTCGGCCCGGAGAATACAGCAGCGCGCGTAGCGTGCCCTGCGCCAGTCTGTGCGGCGAATGTTTTTTGATGAAAATGGCCGCTGGTGTATACCCAGTCTGCACAATATGCTACAAAAAATATAGCTGATGCCTGCCGGGGGCTACGGACGCCATGCGCTGGAGCGAGGAACTGCCCCGGCCGACAGGCTGCTAGTACAGGGGTACCCGACATAAAACGACACAAACCGATACCGCCCCGAGAAGACGCATCGTTGCCACCCCGGCACCATGGAGTCCTTCATCCACCACCGAGTAGCACCATGCCATTGCGCCTTCGTAAAACCCTCAAACGCACCCTGTTCGCCTTGTTCGGCGCCACCGTCATTGCCGGCAGCCTCAGCGCCTGTGCGGGCCGCCAGGGCCATGGCTGGGGCGGGCCGATGGACGCGCAGCGCAGCGCCGAATTCCGCGTCAAGATGGTTGAAAAGGTCGGCAAAAAGCTGGACCTGAACGACGCGCAAAAGCAGCTGCTGGCCACCCTGAGCGACAAGCTGCAAGAGCAGCGCAAAGCCCTGGTGGGCAGCAACACCGACCCGCGCGCCGAAGCCCAGGCGCTGGTGGCCGGTGCCAAGTTTGACCGCAGCCGCGCCCAGGCGATGGTCGCCGAGAAAACCGCCGCCGTGCAGGCCAAGAGCCCCGAAGTCATCACTGCCGCCGCCGACTTTTTCGACGCGCTGAACCCGGCGCAGCAACAGCAGGTGCGCGACTTCATGCAGCACCGCGGCGGCGGCTGGTGGAGATGATGGAACACCCCCAGGCTACACACTGCGTGTTTGCGCCAACCCCCTTGCAGGGGGCGAACCCAGTGGCCCGGCAAAGCCGGTTCCACGGGTTCCCTGGGTTGAGTTCCGTTCTGCCCGTCGCTGGGTCGTTACGATTGACAATGCCCTATGCCCAAAATCCTGCTGATTGACGACGACGCCCAACTGGGCGGCCCGCTGACGGCCTATTTCCAGCGCTTTGGCCTGGCGCTGGAATGTGCGCTGCGCCCCAGCCAGGGCCTGGCCCTGCTGGCGGCGGGCGGGTTTGACGCCGCCATCCTGGACGTGATGCTGCCCGAGATGGACGGCTTTGCCCTGTGCCGCGCCATCCGCAAGGACAGCGACATTCCGCTCATCATGCTCACCGCGCGCGGCGAGGTGATGGACCGGGTGGTCGGCCTGGAGCTGGGCGCCGACGACTATCTGCCCAAGCCGTTTGAGCCCCGCGAACTGGTGGCCCGGCTGCTCACCGTGCTGCGCCGCCAGCGTGCGCCGGACGCCGCCCACCTGCTGGTGTTTGACGGGCTGGAGCTGGACCTGGACACCCGCCGCGTGCAGCGCCAAGGCCAGCCGGTGGAGCTGACCAGCACCGAATTCGAGCTGCTGGCCCTGCTGGCCCACACCCCCGGCAAGGTGTTCAGCCGCGATGACATCCTGAACCGCCTGCGCGGCCACGAGGCCGACCTGCAAACCCGCGCGGTAGATCTGCTGGTCAGCCGCCTGCGCAAAAAGCTGGAGCCGCTGGACTGCATCAAAACCTGGCGCAACGCCGGGTATTCCTTGGCAGTGGGTCGCGTGTAGCGGTGGCCATGTTTAAACACAAGGTCAAAAACCGCTGGCACCGCCGTGCCAGCCGCGCCCTGCGCCACTCGCTGCGCTGGCGGTTGGTGCTGCTGTTTTTGCTGTTGGCCGCTGCCATGTCGATCACCTTTGTGGGCGGCATGCAGCGGGCGTTTGCGCTGGGCTGGCGCGACGCGGCCCTACCTCTGTTGGCCGACTACGTGGACCATCTGGTGGCCGACCTGGGCAGCCCACCCAGCGTGGAGCGCGCTCAGGCCCTGGTGCAGCGCCTGCCGCTGTCGGTGCGCATCGACGGCCCGCAGGTGCACTGGGCGTCCCACCCCGACCAACACCCGCGTGACTGGACGCAACAGAACGAACGCGAGCCCGCACTGCTAGCCCGCACTACCGCCGACGGCACCCGCGTGGTGTTTGGCCGGGGCGATCTGGGCTGGGACCAGCCCCGCCAGCGCATCATCTGGGCCACCCTGGCGGTGCTGCTGCTGCTGACCGGCGTGGCCTATGCCGTGGTGCGCCGCCTGCTGCGCCCGCTGGACGACATTCGCCAGGGTACGCAGCGCTTTGGCGCCGGTAACTTTGGCCAGCCCATTCCGCTGCGGCGGCGCGACGAGCTGGGCGACCTGGCCCAGCACATCAACACCATGGCGCAAGACATCCACCAGATGCTGGAGGCCAAGCGCGGCCTGCTGCTGGCCATCAGCCACGAGCTGCGCTCGCCCCTGACCCGCGCCCGCCTGAACACCGAGCTGCTGCCCGAAACCGCCGAGCTGCAGCCGCTGCGCGCCCCCCTGCTGCGCGACCTGCAGCTGATGCGCGACCTGATCAGCGACCTGCTGGAGAGCGAGCGCCTGGCCAGCCCGCATGCGGCGCTGAACCTGGAGCCCACGGATCTGGCCGCGCTGGTGCAAGAACTGGCAGCCGAGCCAGGTATCCAGCTGCATATCGCCCCCCATCTGCCCCTGTGGCCGCTAGACCGCATGCGCATGCGCCTGCTGCTGCGCAACCTGCTGGACAACGCCCGTAAACATGGCCAGGGCGTGGTGGAGGTGCATTTGACCGAGGGCGATGGTGGCTTGCAATTGCGCGTGCGCGACCACGGCCCAGGCGTGCCGGATGCGCAATGGGCGCAATTGGCCGAGCCGTTTTACCGCGCCGATGCCGCCCGCCAGCGCGGCACCGGCGGGGTGGGGCTGGGCCTGTATCTATGCCGCCTGGTGGTGCAGGCCCATGGTGGGCAGCTGACGCTGCGGCCTGCACATCCGGGGCTGGAGGCCGTGGTCGATTTGCCTAGGCGTTGACCTGGCGCGTGGTGGCCAGGTGCTGCTTCAGCGCGGTCAACTGCTGGGTCAGTTGCGCAATTTCCGGCCTGGCCATGTCCGCAAACAAGCGCTCCGCGATCGCGTCGTGGTGCGCTTGAAAGCGGGCGCAGGCAGCGCGCCCGGCGGGGGTGACTTGCAGCCGGTAGCTGCGTTTGT
>CANFZJ010000032.1 GCA_947451445.1 Comamonadaceae bacterium | reverse complement strand
GTTGATCACCTGGTCGCGGGGGATGATGCCGGCCTTCAAAATCTCCTGGTCGTGGTAGACGTCGTGGATGAAGCGGTTCAGCGCGGTGACGCGTTGCACCAGGCCTTTTTCCATGCTGCCCCACTCGTGGGCGGGGATGATGCGGGGGATCAGATCGAAGGGAATCAGGCGCTCGGTGCCCGAGCCGTCTTCGTCTTTGGCACCGTACACCGCGAAGGTGATGCCAACGCGACGGAAGATCATTTCAGCCTCTTCACGGCGCTTGGCCATCATGTCGCCGGGCTGCTTGGCTAGCCAGGCGTCATAGATCTTGTAATGGTCCCGAATCTGCTTGCCCTCAGAGAAGAACTCATAAGGTAACCCTGTGTACATCTCGTCAAATTTTTGCATAAAAGTTCCATCTCCTGAAATCTGAACGTAGCAAGTTGCGCGCCAGGTTGGTGCAAAAACCAGCGATCTATGGGGTGGCCTTATCCAGGCTTTATTTATCCGCCACGGCATCCATCGTAGCGCCGTTTCTGTCCGCTTCTTGCAATGCTCCGTGCAGCCCATAGTGCTGCCAATAGTGCGGATGGGCCTCGCGTTCGCAGACCAGTTGCTGCGGTTGTGCCGATGCCCAGGTGGCCGCGCCGCAGTGGCTGCTGTCCACCACCTGGATGCCACGCTGTTGGTAGCGAGCCAGCACTGGCGGCGCGGGGTGGCCAAAGCGGTTGCGGTAACCGGCCTGCACCAGTGCGAAACGGGGCTGCACAGCGTCCAGAAACGCCGGGCTACTGCTGGTCTTGCTGCCGTGGTGCGGCACCAGCAGCACATCGGCACGCAGTGCCGCAGCGTCGCTGGCCACCAGCCGGGTTTCTTGCGCCAACTCAATATCGGCCACCAGCAAGGCGGTGCGCGCACCATTGCTGATGCGCAGCGCGCAACTCAGCGCGTTAGGCTTGCGTGGCGTGGCGTAGTCGGTGGCCAGCGGGTGCAGCACGTCGAAGCGCACGCCATCCCAGTCCCAACCCTGCCCGGCGGCACAGCGCTGTACCGGGCGCAGCGCCTGCAGCGGATGACCGACTTCAATCGAACTCAGCAGCGTGGCCCGTGGCTGCGTGGCCAGCAGCGACGCCGCACCGCCGCTGTGGTCACTGTCGCGGTGGCTGACGACCAGCGTGTCCACCGTTTCACCCAGCACGCGCAGCAGCGGCACCAGCACCCGCTGGCCGGCATCGCTGTCCAGCCCGAAGCGCGGCCCGGCGTCATACACCAGCGTGTGGTGGGCGGTGCGCACCAGCACCGCGTTGCCCTGGCCGATGTCCGCCGCCAGTAACTCAAACTGCCCCTCGGGCGGGCGCGGCGCTTGCCACAGCAGCACCGGCAGCACCAGCGGCAGGCCCAGCAGACGCCAACCCCAGGGCCAGGGCATGGCCAACAAACCAGCCCCCAATACGCCTGCAGCGCCCATCCATAGTGCAGGAGCAGCTAGCGAAATAGTAGCAAATGGCCACTGCACCAACCATTGCAGCACCCAGCCCAGCGCATCCACCGCCAGCGCCGCACCCTGCCACACCGGGGGCAGCAGCACGCCCAGCATGGCCAGCGGGGTGACCACCAGCGTCACCCAGGGAATGGCCAGCAAGTTGGCCAGCAGGCCCACCACCGACACCTGCTGGAACAGCAGCAGGGTCAGCGGCGTCAGCGCCAGCGTCACAATCCACTGTTCGCGCAACATAGAGCGGAAATGGGCGCTAGCGCCCGTACCACCTGCACGAGCAGCTCCTGTATCTGTAGCAAACAGCACACCCACCGCCACAAAACTGAGCCAAAACCCGGCCTGCGTCAGCGCCCAGGGGTCGATGGCCAGCACCACCGCACAGGCCAGCAACCAGACCGACTGCCAGGGCCAGCGCGCCCCGGCCATGCGCAGCAGGCCCACGGTGGCCAACATCCACACCGTGCGCTGCGACGGCACGCCCCAGCCGCTGAACACGGCGTAGGCCGCCGCCAGCAGCACGCCGCCCAGCACCGCCGCATGCGGCACAGGCCACCACGCCACGGCCGCGCTGCGCCGCCACAACCAGCCCACCAGCGCCGCCGCGCCCCAAGCAAACATGGTGATGTGCAGGCCGGAGATCGACATCAGGTGGGCCACACCGCTGGCACGGAACACATCCCAGTCGGCCCGTTCGATGGCCGCCTGGTCACCCACCACCAGCGCGGCAATGACACCGGCCAGATGGCGGTCGGCTACCTGCTGGTAGATGGCGTCGCGGGTCCACTGGCGGGCCCGTTCCACCGGGTGCTGCCAGGTGTCGCCCACCTGCTTTGGCATGGCGTCATGCGGCCCGGCACGTACATAGCCGGTGGCCTGCACGCCCTGCTCCCACAGCCACAGTTCAAAGTCAAAACCCCGTGGATTGCGCCCGCCATGCGGAGCTTTGAGGCGCACCGTCAGCTGCCAGCGCTGCCCGGCGCGCAGGTCTTCGGGCTGGCGCTGCAGCTCTAGTGACGTAGCGCTGCCACCCCCGCCAAACGCCAGCAGGCCGCTGTACCAGGCCAGGTCGATCTGCGCGGGAACAGCCACCGGCGCACCGTCCAACCGGGCCGAGGCCACCTCCAGCCGAAAGCGCAGGCCCGCATCGCTGCGCTGTGGCATTGCCGCGACAACGCCGACCACCACCACATCACGGCCCTCCAGCGCCGGGGCCAGTGCGCCCTGTAAAAACAGCAGCGAGCGCAGCCCGCACAGGCCAAATGCCAGCAGCGCCCCGCCCCACCAGGCCGCCAGCCAACGCACGGTTCCGGTGCCTTGGGCCCAACGCGATGCTACTTTTTTAATAGCTGCCACCGCAATCAGCACCAGCGCTAGAAGCACAAAACCCGCATAAACCAACCCCGGCCATAGCGCCGCCTGCGCCAGCTGCAGTGCCGTACCCGCCAGCCACCCCAGCAGGCCGGGGGCCACCCAGGGCACACGTTTAATCTCGGCAGGCCAAAGTTGTTGCATAAAGTTATGTCCCATCGGCCACACGGCAAACACGTCTGAATGGCTCAGGACTTGCTAGTATGCGTGCGGGCCCTGGCGTTGCCAGGACTTCTTCTTTGACCGCCTCCAAGAGACACATACATGTCCATCCACGCCGCACTGAACCACGTTACGCACTATAAGTACGACCGCCCGGTCAACCTCGGCCCCCAAGTTATCCGCCTGCGCCCTGCCCCCCACTGCCGCAGCAACGTCATCTCGTATTCGCTCAAGATTGAGCCCGCCAACCACTTCATGAACTGGCAGCAAGACCCGTTCGCCAACTACCAGGCGCGCCTGGTCTTCCCCGATAAAACCACCGAATTCAAGGTTACCGTGGATCTGGTGGTGGAGATGGCGGTCTACAACCCGTTTGACTACTTTCTGGAGCCTGAGGCGCAGAACTTCCCGTTCAAGTACAGCGCCACGCTGCAAGACGAGTTGTCGCCCTACCTGGTCACCGAGCCCGCCACACCGCTGGTGCAGGCCTACCTGGACAAGTTAAACCTCAAAACCCAGCCCACCAACGACTTCCTGGTCGCCATCAACCAGCAAATCCAGGGCGACATCAAGTACCTGATCCGTATGGAACCCGGCGTGCAAACGCCCGAAGAAACATTGGAAAAGGCCAGCGGCTCCTGCCGCGACTCTGGCTGGCTGCTGGTGCAACTGCTGCGCCACTGCGGCCTGGCGGCGCGCTTCGTGTCCGGCTACCTGATCCAGCTCACCCCCGACGTCAAAGCACTGGACGGCCCCAGCGGCACCACGGTCGACTTCACCGACCTGCACGCCTGGTGCGAGGTGTTTCTGCCGGGTGCAGGCTGGGTCGGCCTGGATGCCACCTCGGGCCTGTTCGCCGGTGAAGGCCACATTCCGCTGGCCTGCACGCCCCAACCGTCCAGCGCCGCGCCGATTGAAGGCGGTGTGGACGAAGCCGAGGTCGAATTCGCCCACCACATGGTGGTCACCCGCCTGTATGAATCGCCCCGCGTCACCAAACCCTACACCGACGAGCAATGGGCCGACGTGCTGGCCCTGGGCCTGGAAGTGGACAAAGAACTGGTGGCGGGCGACGTGCGCCTGACCATGGGCGGCGAGCCCACCTTTGTGGCCGTGGCCGACCGTGACGCCGCCGAGTGGAACACCGACGCCATGGGCCCCACCAAGCGCGGCCTGGCCACCGGCCTCACCCTGAAGCTGCGCGACCAGTACGGCGCAGGCGGCTTTCTGCACTTTGGCCAGGGCAAGTGGTACCCCGGCGAACAGCTGCCCCGCTGGGCGCTGAACATCTTCTGGCGTGCCGACGGCCAGCCCGTGTGGCGTAACCCCGACCTGTTTGCCGACGAACGCGACCCATCCCACTACACCAGCGAAGACGCCCGCCGCTTCACCGAGCGGCTGGCGCAGAACCTGGGCATCAGCAGCCAGTACATGCTGCCCGCGTTTGAAGACGTGTGGTACTACCTGTGGCGCGAGCGCCGCCTGCCGGTCAACGTAGACCCGTTCAACTCCAAGCTCGGCGACGAAATGGAACGCGCCCGCCTGCGCCGCGTGTTTGACCAGAAGCTGGACGCCGTGGTCGGCTACGTGCTGCCCGTCAAGCCCCTGGACGGCCCGCGCTTGGCTGGCCCCACCTGGGTCACCGGCCCCTGGTTCTTCCGCGACGAACGCATGTACCTGATGCCCGGCGACTCGCCCATGGGCCTGCGCCTGCCGCTGGACTCGCTGCCCTGGGTCAGCGACGCCGACTACCCCTACATGATTCCGCAAGACCCGTCCATCCCGCGCGACGGCCTGCCGGAGTCCAGCAGCATGTACGCCCGCTACGCCAACCGCGCTGCAACGAACGCCAGTGCGGCGACCGGCCCCACCGGGTTTCGCACCACCGCCACCGCCGTGGGTGGCCCCGTGCGCCCCGGCAACGAACGCGCCACCATGCCCTACCAGGCCGGTGGTTTGCAGCAACGCAGCGAACCCAGCTACCAGCGCCAGGACGGCAACGCCAGCGCCTTCAGCGGCCAGCCACCGCTGGCCAACGCCCACGCACCAAACCAGAGCGAGCCCGCACAGTTTGCGCGCATGCCCGCACGCAACGAGTCGGCCCACTGGGTCGGCCGCACGGCTTTGTGCGTAGAGGTGCGCGACCCGCGCCGCGCCAGTGGCCCCAAGGCCGAAGCCGTCGGCACCAAGTCCGGTGTGATGTACATCTTCATGCCACCACTGGAGCTGCTGGAAGACTACCTGGAGCTGCTGGCCGCGATTGAAAACACCGCCGAGCAACTCGGCGTGAAACTAATCTTGGAGGGCTACCCACCGCCACGCGACCCGCGCCTGAAGCTGCTGGCCGTCACCCCCGACCCTGGCGTCATCGAGGTCAACATCCACCCCGTCACCACCTGGGGCGAGCTGGTGGATAACACCGAGTTTCTGTACAACGCGGCATTCGAGTCGCGCCTGTCGGCTGAAAAGTTCATGACCGACGGCCGCCACACCGGCACCGGCGGCGGCAACCACTTTGTGATGGGCGGCTCTACGCCGACCGACAGCCCGTTCCTGCGCAAGCCTGAGCTACTGACCAGCATGCTGCTGTACTGGCACAACCACCCGTCCTTGAGCTATTTGTTCAGCGGCATGTTTGTCGGCCCCACCAGCCAGTCGCCGCGCGTGGACGAAGCCCGCAACGACCAGCTCTACGAGCTGGAGATCGCCATCGAGCAGGTCGCCAAAAACCGCGAAAAGTTCGGCCAGGACATGCCGCCGTGGATCGTGGACCGCACGCTGCGCAACATCCTGATCGACGCCACCGGCAACACCCACCGCAGCGAGTTCTCCATCGACAAGATGTACTCACCCGACAGCGCCACCGGCCGCCTGGGCCTGCTGGAGCTGCGCGCCTTTGAAATGCCGCCGCACGCCCGCATGAGCATTGCCCAGCAGCTGCTGCTGCGTGCCTTTGTGGCCCGCTTCTGGAAGACGCCGTACAAAGCCCCGGCCACCCGCTGGGGCACCGAGCTGCACGACCGCTTCATGCTGCCCACCTTCATCGAGATGGACTTCAACGACGTGATCGACGAGATGCGCGCCGCAGGCTACGCGTTCGACCGCAGTTGGTTTGCGCCCCACCTGGAGTTCCGCTTCCCGCTGATTGGCGAGGTCAACAGCATGGGCATCGAGCTCACGCTGCGCAACGCATTGGAACCCTGGCACGTGCTGGGCGAAGAAAGCACCTCTACCGGCACCGCCCGCTACGTGGATTCGTCGCTGGAACGCATCGAGGTCAAGGTCACCGGCCTGAACCAAAGCCGCTACGTGGTCACCTGCAACGGGCGTGCCCTGCCGCTGCAGTCCACCGGCACCATCGGCGAATATGTGGCCGGTGTGCGTTACCGTGCCTGGAACCCACCGTCGGCACTGCACCCCACCATCGGCATGGATGCACCGCTGACCTTCGACATCGTGGACACCTGGATGAAACACTCCATCGGCGGTTGCCAGTACTTTGTAACCCACCCCGGCGGCCTGAGCTACGACACCTTCCCGGTCAATGCCTACACCGCAGAGAGCCGCCGCCTGTCGCGCTTCACCCGCACCGGCCACACGCCGGGCGTGATGCATGTCCCTCCGGCGACAATCAACGTCCCCGGTAGCCGTGAATTCCCGTTCACCCTCGACCTGCGGAGATAAGCCGCGTGCCGCGCCCCTGGCGGCCTGGTTGCAAGCAACGCAAAACGGGGGTTCTACGCACCCGGTTGTCAAAATCTAATGTGACAATCGGGTGACCTGTGGAAAACCAAAACACCCCCCCTTTAGCCATGCAGCCACCCGAGGACCCACGTGCCATGGCTTCGGCCCTGGCACGCCCCGCACTCGCAGGGCACTTTGACGAAATGCGTGGCCGCTCGCGTCCGACAGATACAGGCCCACAGCCCAAGTCGCATGCCGAGCAAACACCGCTGACACCCGAATGGAGCCAGTTCTTTGACCAGCTGGGTCCGGCTGGCTTTGCCGACCTGAACCGCCGCACCGAACAGTTACAGCGCCAGATCCGCGACAACGGTGTGACCTACAACGTCTATGCCGATGCCGACAACCCGCAGCGCCCCTGGTCGCTGGACCTGTTCCCGCTGATTGTTTCGCCCGAAAGCTGGCAAAAAATTGAAGCCGGGGTACTGCAACGCGTACGCGTACTCGACCGCGTACTGGCCGACATCTACGGCCCGCAGCAGCTGCTGGCGCGCGGGCTGATACCGCCTGCGCTGGTACAAGGCCACCCCGGCTACCTGCGTGCCATGCACGGCGTCCAACCGTTGGGTGGCACGCACCTGCACGTCACAGCGTTTGACCTGGCCCGTGGACCCGACGGCAACTGGTGGGTCGTGTCACAGCGCACCCAGGCCCCCAGCGGGTTGGGCTATTTGCTGGAAAACCGCCTCTCCATCTCGCGGCTGTTCCCCAAGGCGTTTGAATCTATGCGCATCCAGCGCCTGGCGGCTACCTATCGGGGCCTGGTCGATGGCCTCAAACGCATCAGCCCTGCGGGCAACGATGCGCACATCGCCTTGCTGACCCCGGGCCCGTACAACGACACCTATTTTGAACACGCCTACCTGGCCCGCTACCTGGGGCTGACACTGGTCGAAGGCAGCGACCTGACGGTACGCGACAACCGCCTGTACCTGAAGACCCTGAAAGGGCTGGAGCCTGTGCACGGCCTGCTCAAGCGGCTGGACGACCAGTTTCTGGACCCGCTGGAGTTGCGCCCCGACTCGCGCCTGGGCGTGCCCGGCCTGATGCAAGTGGTGCGTGCTGGCAACCTGGTGATGGCCAACCCACCGGGCTCGGCCTTTCTGGAGTCGCCCGCGCTGCTGGGCTTTTTACCCGCCTTGTCGCGCCACCTGCTGAACCAGGATCTGCTGCTACCCGCCCTGCCCACCTGGTGGTGCGGCGAGCGCGCGGCATCCGAGGCCGCGCTGCCCGAGCTGGGCAACTGCGTCATCAAGCCCACCTACCAGGGCGCAGCCAGCCGCCGCGCGTTTGACGCGGTACTGGGCCGCTCGCTGTCGCGCCGCGAACTGGACGAATGGGCGGGCCGCATCGTGCGCGAAGGCGACGAATACACCGTGCAGGCCTACATGCCCTTGTCACAAATGCCGACCTGGAACGCCCACCCCGGCCACCCAGCACGCATTGCCCCGCGCTCGATGATGCTGCGCGTGTTTGCAGTATCCGACGGCGTGCAATCCTGGCGGGTGCTGCCCGGCGGCCTGGCGCGTATGGTCAATGCCCGCGACAGCGTGGCCTCCATGCAGCGCGGCGGCAGCAGTGCCGACGTGTGGGTCAAAACCCAGGGCGAGGTAGACCGCACTACTCTGTTGCAGCCAAGCCTGTCGGCCGAAGCCGTATCCCGGCGCAGCCACCGCGTCACCAGCCGTGCCGCCGAAAACCTGTACTGGCTGGGCCGTTACGCCGAACGCACCGAAAACAGCCTGCGCCTGGCCCGTGTCACGCTGGATGGCCTGGGGGGCGAAGACCAGTCGGACGCGCCGCTGATGGCCTGGCTGCACGACATGTGCACCCACCACGGCCTGGTGCTGGCCGCCGTACCGTCGCCACTGCAGGCACGCCGCGTGTTTGAACGCTCGCTGATCGCAGGTCTGTCCGACCCCAGCGCGGTGCCCAGCGTGGGCTACAACCTGCGCGCCATCAAACACTCCGCCGCCACGCTGCGCGAAAGGCTGTCGCAAGAGCATTGGAACGTGATCGTGCGGGCCGAAGACAAATTCTTCAGCCGCTGTGCCAACAATGCCCGCGATGGCGACTTTTCACCCATGGAGGCGCTGCGCGTCCTCGAGGCCACCAGCACCCACCTGGCTGCCGTCACCGGCGCGCAGACCGACCGCATGACCCGCGACGACGGCTGGCGCTTACTCAGCATTGGCCGCCACATCGAGCGGCTCGGCTTTTTGTCCACCGCACTGGCCAAAGGCTTCAGCGCCGCCTCAATAGCCAGCACCGGGGGGTTCGAGGCCATGGTGGCGCTGTTCGACAGCACCATCACCTTCCACTCCCAGTACCAACAAAGCCGCGACGTAACCGCGCTGGTCGATCTGCTGGTGCTGGACCGCGACAACCCGCGCTCGCTGGCCTGGGTAGCGCACACCCTGCGTGGCCGTCTGGCCAAGCTGGCGGGTAGCCCGGCAGGCGAGCTCAGCGCCATGTCCAACAAAGTACTGTCTCCCGCTGACTGGGACCTGGCCGCGCTGTGCAAAGTGGACGACCAGGGCCAGTACAGCGTGCTGACCAAACTGCTAGCCGAGTGCACACAATCCGCCTATGCGGTGTCCGACGAAATCAGCGCCACCTACTTCACCCATTCGCGCGACGCGAAAAAGACCCTCGGCGCTTAATCCCAATGCACCTGGAAATCACCCACGAAACGCACTACGCCTACCACCCGCAGGTAGAAACAGCCCAACACGTGGCCCATTTGAGGCCGCCTAGTCTGGCCTACCAGCAGCTATTGAGCCACACGCTGAAAATTACCCCCACGCCCAGCCAGCTCACCCAGTCGCTCGACGTATTTGGCAACACCAGCGCGTTTTTCTCACTCCAGGCTGTCCACGAGCACCTGGGGGTAGTCGCCCGCAGCGTGGTGCGCACCAGCCCACCCGCCTGGGCACACAGCACGATGACCTGGGAACAGGTACGCGAGCACTTTCGCTACCAGGCCGGAGCGCGTTTCAGTGCGGCGTCTGAATTCATATTCGCCTCGCCCTACGTGCCGCGCCACCCAGACTTCGCTGCCTACGCCCGGCCCAGCTTTGCACCTGGCGTGCCCTTGCTGGCCGCAGCGCAGAACCTGATGGAGCGCATCTACACCGACTTCACCTATTCGTCCGAAAGTACCGAGGTCAACACCCCCGCAGTAGAAGCGCTGGCCTTGCGCAAAGGCGTGTGCCAAGACTTCGCCCACATCATGGTTGCCTGCTGGCGTGCCATGGGCCTGCCCGCCCGCTACGTCAGCGGCTATTTGCTGACCCACCCGGCCCCTGGCCAGCCCCGGCTGATTGGCAGCGATGCATCCCACGCCTGGGCCTCCGTCTACGTGCCTGACCAGACAGGTGACATGGGTTGGTGCGACTTTGACCCGACCAACAACCGCATGCCCGGCGAAGACTACGTCACACTGGCCACCGGGCGCGACTATTCCGACGTATCGCCCATGCGCGGCGTGATCCACGGCGGTGCCAGCCACACCCTGAGCGTGGCCGTCACCGTCATGCCGCTGGACACTGTGGCAGCACCGCCCCCCGCGCCCAGCCAACTGGGCGATGGCCCATCGCAAAGCCAAAGCCAAAGTAGCATCTGGCCTTACCAGTCGCTCCAGTGGCAATAACCCACAGGACTGGACGCAACGCCCCACTCGACCGCTACAAGTTTCATAGCTACTGCAGCACATTCCAATTGCGCTAGCGGCCTATTTCATTCAAAAGGAACCCCATGGATATTTACGCAAAACTCCAAGAACTCGGCATCACCCTACCGCCTGTTGCCGTGCCCGCAGCGGCCTATGTGCCGTTTGTCCAGACTGGCAACCTGGTATTTCTGAGCGGCCACATCGCCAAGCAGGATGACAAAGTCTGGGTCGGCCAGTTTGGTAAAAACATGGTGACTGCCGACGGCCCTGCCGCTGCGCGCGCCATTGCCATCGACCTGCTGGGCACTTTGCACGCCGCTGTGGGCGACCTGAACAAAGTCACCCGCATCGTCAAAGTCATGTCACTGGTGAATTCGACACCCGACTACACCGAGCAGCACCTGGTCACCAACGGTGCCAGCGAACTGTTCGCAGCAGTGTTCGGCCCGGCTATTGGCGCACACGCCCGCAGCGCCTTTGGGGTGGCGCAAATTCCGCTAGGGGCTTGCGTGGAGATTGAGTTAATCGCTGAAGTCGGCTGATTGAAGAACCTGCTCTCGATCTAAAAGCTTTCCCAATCACCCTCCCCCCCAGCAGCCAGGGGTTTGGCTTTGGCAGCGGGGGCGGCCAAGGTCCGCGCCACAGGAGCTGCGGGCCGCTTGGGTGCGGCCACGGCAGCGGGTACGGGCCGACCCGCCAGTGCGGGCTTGGCCTTGTTGCTATGGGGCAGCGGTTTGGGCACCACAGCTGCACTTCGGCCCATTGCGTAGGGGCTGTGTGTCCCCCCCGCCACCTTGAACACCGCCACGGCGGCTGCCAACTGGCTTGCCTGCTCGCGCATGCTGGTCGCGGCCGCAGCGCTCTGCTCCACCAATGCCGAGTTTTGCTGCGTCATCTGGTCCAGATTCACCACCGCCCGGTTGATTTCGCCAATCCCGGTGCTCTGCTCATTGGCAGCTGCCGTGATTTCACCCACGATGTCCGTCACGCGCTTGACCGACTGCACAATGTCGCTCATGGTGGTACCGGCTTCAGCGACCAGCCGGGCACCGGATTCGACTTTTTCAACCGATGTACCGATCAGCCCCTTGATCTCTTTGGCCGCATTGGCGCTGCGCTGCGCCAGGTTACGCACCTCACTGGCCACCACCGCAAAGCCCCGGCCCTGTTCACCAGCACGGGCCGCTTCGACGGCGGCGTTCAACGCCAGAATATTGGTCTGAAAGGCGATGCCATCAATCACGCCAATGATGTCGGATATCTTCTTGCTGCTGGCGTTGATCTCTTCCATCGTGACCACCACCTGGCGCACCACATCGCCGCCTTTTTGTGCCACCTGGGACGCGTTCAGCGCCAAAGAGCTGGCCTGGTGGGCGTTATCGGCACTCTGGCGCACGGTGTTGGTCAAATGGTCCATCGACGCTGCGGTTTGCTGCAAATTACTGGCCGTTTGCTCAGTGCGGGCAGCCAAGTCATTGTTACCCGCTGCGATTTCGGTACTGGCGGTGGAAATGCTGTCGGTACTTTCACGTACCTGGTGCACCATGCGCCCCAACGAACCACTCATCACCCCCAAGGAGCGCAGCAAGTCGCCAAACTCATCCTTGCGCACAGAATGCAGCTGGTCACTGAGATCGCCTTCGGCAATCCGCGCCGCAGCCTGGTTCGCCTGGCCCAAAGGCTGCTGGATGCTGCGGATCAGCCAAAAAGCACCACCCAACAAACCCAGCAACAAAATAGCCAAGCCAGCGACCACGACCTCAACCAAGGTAGCACGCTGGGCTGCGGCGTCTGCTTCAGACTGGGCCAAGGCGCGTTCCTGCATTTCCACAAACTTGCGCTGCTCACCCAGGTAGGTGGACACCGCCGTTTTAACCTCCCCTTGCAACAAAGCCAGCGCCTCCTCGGCCTTACCGTCTTTTTTCAACTGCTGCGCTCGGGCCCGGCTGTCCAGCACGCGTTGGCGGTTGCTGGCAATGACCTCCAACTGGGCCTTGTCGGCTGCTGTGGGGTTCATCTCCTGGATAGTTTTCTGGATTTCTGAAATACGGCTGCTGGTGGCCGCGGTCGGTTCCTTGAACGCAGCCGCCACGGAGGGATCGGAACTTAGCAGCGACGCCTCGGCGCGCACGGCATTCAGCGCCGTCAGGCCAGACCACTGGGTGGCCTGCAAAACCCGCTGGTCCATGGCATGCTGGGCGGCATTGTTTTGCGCGTCTAGCTGGGCA
Source organism: Comamonadaceae bacterium (assembly GCA_947451445.1). Lineage (GTDB taxonomy): Bacteria > Pseudomonadota > Gammaproteobacteria > Burkholderiales > Burkholderiaceae_C > Rhodoferax_B. The sequence goes on along the minus strand of CANFZJ010000032.1, from coordinate 2,200 downwards.
GAACGGTAGCCCACCAAGCACGCCAGCACCACCAGTACGAATGTGGTGAGCCCCACCGCCAGCCAAAGTTTGGCGGCTACCCTCAGGTTGCTGAAATTCATTCTGGTGTCTCCGGTTTATTTTTTGAATCAACTCACTACAAATTGTGACACGCATCGACCGGGAGAGAGTGAATATCTGGCGCGTTGGTTACTCCAGTCGGAACACCGCGTTCGGCTTGAACCCCAGGTCGGCCAGCTTGCCCTTGCGACCCCGTGGGGCACGGGCGTTATTCAGGCTACGGATCTCCAGTGTTTCAGAGCGTGGCTTGGCCCCGCGCCCGATGCCGTCAATCCGAATGCTGCGGGTGTAGGCCACGGCGCCGGCCAAGCTGTCAGCATCTTCCAGCGCAATCAGCATCAGGCCGCGCCCGCCCTTGGGCTGGGTCTTCAGCTCGGCGATCTCGAACGTCAAAATACGCCCGCCCGCCGAGGCGCAGGCCACGTGGGTGGCGGGTAACACCGCTTGTCCGCCTACGCCACCATTGGCGTGCGACGGCGGGTTCACCGACTCACCCTCGCCCAGCGTAATGAAGGCCTTGCCGCCCTTGTTACGCGCCAGCATGTCGTCCACCGTGGCCAAAAAGCCGTAGCCGCCCGAGCTGGACAGCAACAGCGTGGCGTTGCCCGGCCCGGCAAAGTAATGCGCCACCTGGGTACCTGATTCGAGGTCGATCAGCGTGGTCACGGGCTGGCCGTCACCGCGTGCGCCAGGTAGCGACGCCACCGGCACGCTGTAGACCCGGCCCGATTTGTCATTCGCCGTGCCAAACACCAGCAAGGTGTCCACGCTGCGGCATTCAAAGGTGCCGTACAGCGCGTCGCCCGACTTGAAGCTGTACTCGGCCGCCACGCCCTCCTTGGCCCAGCCTTTTTGGGCCCGTACCCAACCTTTTTGCGAGACCACCACGGTGACGGGCTCATCGACCACTTTGACCTCAACCACGGCGCGCTTTTCGGCCTGGATCAGCGTGCGGCGCGGGTCGGCAAAAATCTTCGCATCGGCTTCGATCTCCTTGACCATCAAGCGGCGCAGCACGGTGGGGTTGGCCAGCAGTTCGTCCAGCTTGGCCTGCTCTTCGCGCAAGGTTTTCAGCTCCTGCTCGATCTTGATGGCTTCCAGCCGGGCCAATTGGCGCAGGCGGATTTCCAGGATGTCTTCGGCCTGGCGGTCGCTCAGATTAAAGCGCGCAATCAGCGCCGCCTTGGGCTCGTCGGCCTGGCGGATGATGGCGATCACCTCGTCGATATTGAGCAGCACAATTTGCCGCCCTTCCAGGATATGGATGCGCTCCAGCACCTTGGTTAGGCGGTGCTGGCTGCGCCGCTGAATGGTGGTCTGGCGAAAGGCAATCCACTCCTGCAGCATCTGGCGCAGCGATTTCTGCATGGGGCGCCCATCCAACCCGATCATGGTCAGATTGATGGGCGAAGAGGTCTCCAGGCTGGTGTGGGCCAGCAGCGCGGTGATTAGCTCCTGCTGCTCGATACGGCTGGTTTTGGGCTCGAACACCAGCCGCACCGCCGCGTCTTTGTTCGACTCGTCGCGCACCACGTCCAGCACCGCCAGCACGGATGCCTTGAGCTGGGTTTGCTCCAGGCTGAGTGCCTTTTTGCCCGCCTTGATGCGCGGGTTGGTAAGTTCTTCGATCTCTTCCAGCACACGCTGGGTGCTGACGCCGGGCGGCAGCTCATTCACCACCAGCTGCCACTGGCCACGCGCCAGTTCTTCGATCTTCCAGCGCGCGCGTACCTTGAGCGAGCCCCGGCCGGTACGGTAGGCGTCGGCAATGTCGCTGCTGCTGCTGATGATCTGGCCGCCGCCGGGGTAGTCCGGGCCGGGCACGATGGCCAGCAACTCTTCTTCGCTGAGCTGCGGGGTTTTGATGAGCGCCACGCAGGCGTCGGCAATTTCACGCAGGTTGTGGCTGGGGATTTCGGTGGCCAAACCCACGGCGATACCACTGGCACCGTTGAGTAAATTGAACGGCAGGCGCGCCGGCAGCTGCTGCGGCTCCTGGGTAGAGCCGTCGTAGTTGGGCACAAAGTCCACCGTGCCTTCGTCGATTTCGTCCAGCAGCAGACTGGTGATGCGCGCCAGCCGGGCCTCGGTGTAGCGCATCGCCGCTGCGCCGTCGCCATCGCGGCTGCCAAAGTTTCCC
>CANFZJ010000031.1 GCA_947451445.1 Comamonadaceae bacterium | reverse complement strand
GTTGAGATGTGCACGGTGCACAGGCAACCTCCGCCGTCGTGACTTCGGTATTCGCAAAAACTTGACATGCACAACGCCGTGATTGACGAAGGGGAATGAGGGAAAATCCGTGACAGTTTGCTGCCAGCGACGCGCCGGACTGCATGGATTTACGCAAATCTGGCTGGACTGGGTCTCTATATAATTCAACAAGTTATGTGTTTTCATGTTCGGGCAAATCCATTGGAATCCAGCCTTTTTGGCCTCATAATCCTTTGGTCGAGTGTTCAAGTCACTCACGCCCTACCATTTATCTCCCAGGGAAATGCCGCTTTCTTCATTGAATGCGGCTTTTTTTTGACCAATCTGTGGTGGTCTAATAAAACAGACACTCCGATAGTGTTGTTCAAACAGAAAAGGCAACCATCGTGAGTAATTCAAAATCTAGACGGGTCTTCGACCTCAGCTTCAAACTGCAGGTCTTACTCCCATGGATGGTTTTTTGGGTCATGCCTGCCTGCCACTGCTTTCGTGTTTAGAACCCCTGGCTGATTGGTAAACCGGCATTCTCCATCTTTGAAAACAGCACCTTTCCGTGTGTGGAGTCGGTCGCAAACAGCGTCATTTGGCGATCTCCGCCAAATGCCACATTTGTGGTGGATGCTCCCACCGGACCTCGCAGGACCAATGCCGGTTCCGCACGGCGATTCAATACCCACACATAACCGAGCCCTGGATTGGCGACGATAAGCTGGCCAGCCTCGTCCATGGCCAGCCCATCTGGTCCGCTTGGGCCATAAGATGTGAAAAACTGGCTCACTTTGGTGACGCTGCCATCGTCCATTAATGGTGCGCGCCAGACGCAGTTTCCCCGTGTGACAGCAATGAATAACACCTGCTCATCCGCGGATAGTGCTACCCCATTGGGACTCGGTACATTGGATAGCAGAAGATCGAGTTTTCCCGTGGGCGAGAGGCGATAGACACGGCCCGTGGGATCCTGGAGCCCACTTTGACCCTGGTCGGTGAAGAATAAATTGCCCTTTGAGTCAAACACCAGATCGTTGACACCCTTGAAGCGTTCGCTGTTACGCCGCTCCAGAAAAGAAGAGACCTTGCCCGTCCTCACGTCTATGCGGACCAACCCCTGCTTGTAATCCGCCACCAGCAATTCGTGTGAATTCAAAAACTTCATCCCGTTCGGCTCACCGTCGTATTCGGCGACGAGCTCCCAATCGCCCGCCGGGTTGATCCGGAAGATGCGCCCCCAGGGAATATCCGTCACATACAGATTGCCGGTGTCGTCAAAAACCGGGCCCTCCAGAAACGAGTCCACCGGCATACCTCCTCGGTTTGCGTCGGCCCAGGGGCTGCGCACGCCTGTCTTGCGCCAATGCGCAGGCATGCTAGTGAAGGTTTCGAGTTCACGAATCACAGGTGCTTGCAATAGGAACATGGTCGTCCTTTATTGCTTGTCGATCTGGGCCGAAGCAGCCACCTTACTCCAGAGCTGGGTGTTCTCTGCCAACATTTTGGCGAACGCCGCACCATCCACTACTTTCGGTACGGCCCCCAGATCGTCGGCGAATTTCTGGATGTCCACGCTGGCCATGGCAACACCGATTTCTTTTTGTAGACGCTGAACCACTGCAGCTGGCGTGCCCTTTGGTAGCCATAAGCCCGTGAAGTTGATGACTCCGTAACCTCGGATGCCGGCTTCATCAAAAGTGGGTGTGTCCGGCGCGGCTTTGAGCCGCTTGTCGCCGCTGATGGCGAGTAACCTTAGCTTGCCTCCTTTCACTTGTCCCATGACGCCGGGCGTCGATGCGATCTGGAAATCGATGCTGTGCCCCATCAGGGCTAAGGTGGCTTCGCCCGCCCCTTTGAATGGCACGTGGGTCGCGTCCAGTTTGGAGACACTTTTGAGTGCCTCGGTAGAAAAATGGGGCGTCGTGCCTGCGCCGCCGGTGCCATAGTTCAACTTTCCAGGATTGGATTTTGAGTAGGCTACCAAGTCCGCCACCGTCTTGAAGTTTGAGTCGGCTGCGACGACCAGCGCCATGGGCGCGAAGTTGAAGGCCGCGACCGGAACGAGGTCCTGGTCGTAGTCCCATGGCAGTTTTTTGAAGACATTGGGCAGAATCGAGTAGGTGGTGTCGTTGGCCATCAAGGTGTAACCGTCGGGTGCCGATCGCGCTACCTGCAGCGCACCAATTGTTCCCGTTCCCCCCGCTTTGTTCTCGACGATGAAACTCTGTCCCGTTTGTTCTGTCAGTTTTTGAGCGACACGACGCGTCACTTGGTCAACGGCACCGCCAGGCGGGTATGGCACCACAATTTTGACAAGTTTTTCGGGGTACACGGCTTGTGCTGAGGCGTTGAATGCACCAGCGCAAGAGATCGTGAGCAAACACAGCACGGTAGCTGCACGGCGGGAAGGTTTTAATTGGATGTTCATGTTTGTCTTTCGGGTAAGTTTGGCAGTTTTTCGAACTGCGAGAAAAGCCTTGGTTGGCGTTTTTGACGTTTTCGTAGCCTGTTTAATCCGCTTTGATGCCGCTGGTTTTGAGAACCTGTGCCCATTTTTCGGTTTCGCTGCGCAGAAATTTTGCGAATTCCGCAGAGTTACTTCCCACGGGTTGAACCCCCTGAGCCTCCAGCCGCTGTCGAAGTTCTGGTGTGGCCATGACGGCACGGATTTCGGCTTCGAGGTAGTCCAGGATGGTGCGAGAGGTTCCGGCCGGTGCCCACAAGCCATTCCATTCATTGACTTGGAATCCGGGGAATCCGCTCTCGGCGACTGTCGGAATCTGGGGGTAGCCCGCTGCCTTCTGGGCGGATGTGATCGCAAGTACGCGCAGTTTTCCACTTGCTACAAACGGCGCGCAGGCTGTCACGGCACTGAACATCATGTCCACTTGGCCGCCGACTAGATCGGTCAAGGCAGGTGCACCGCCCCGGTATGGAACGTGGGTTATGAAGACTTTGCTGCTTTGCTTCAATAGCTCCGCAGCCAGGTGCTGGGCGCCGCCGTTGCCCGCAGATGCATACGATAACTTTCCTGGGTTCGCGCGGGCCGCACTGAGCAAGTCCGTCAGGGTCCGATGGGGAGAGTTCGCCGGCACGACTAGAAGTAGAGGGACTCGCATCAATAGCGACACAGGCTCGAAATCTTTGGCTGCGTCGTAGGGTAACTTTGCAATCAAGCTGGGGTTCACCGTGAACGCCGTGGCATCGAGCAAAAGTGTGTACCCGTCCGGGGCTGCTTTTGCAACGGTCGCCGCTCCAATGGTGCCGGCCCCTCCTGGGCGGTTGTCGATGAGGACCTGGGTTTTGAGGCGCTCCCCCAGGGGAATGGAAATTAGCCGTGCGGTGTTGTCGGCGTTGCCGCCGGCGGGATAGGGCACGACTATTTTGAGCTGACGGTCCGGCCACGCCGCGAATACCTTGAAAGGAGCTGCAACCATGCCCATCAGAAAAACGCCTGTGGTGCGTCGGTCAAGTTTCATTGAGTCTCCTCAGTTTGTTTAGATCAGATCGAACTGATCTGCGTTTCGGCCACTACAAGCGCTGCGACCAACTGGTTCACACTTACTCCGCTTTCAGGTCCAGATCGCGGGCGAGCTTGGTGTAAGTCGTGACTTCACGCTCAATCTGACTCAAAAATACGCCACCGCAGGTGGCGTCAGCGTCGAGTCCTAGGCCGCGTAGCTTTTCGGCAGCCGCGTCGCTTTTTGCAAAGTCTGAAGCGACGCGCTCCAGTGATTGCACGATGGCGCGTGCCGTTCCCGCTGGGGCCAGAACGCCATACCAGGCATCAGCGGAATAGCTACCACCGCCCGCTTCCGCAAAAGTGGGTATCTGTGGCAACAGTGCGGATCGCTTGCTCGACGCAACGGCTAGCGCAGTGACTTTGCCCGCCTTGATCTGCTGTAACACTGAGCCCAATGTGGCGAACGAGCTATCGAGCTGGCCGCCCATCAGATCTGTAACGACAGGTGCAGCGCCTTTGTACGGAACATGGTTCAGTGTCAACCCTCCGTTGCGCGCGAACATCTCTGTTGCGAAGTGGCCAGAGCTGCCGACGCCAGCCGTGCCTGCTGTGATGACGCCAGGGTTCTTGCGGGCACGGTCCATGAATTCCGCCAAGGTCTTGACGGGCAGCCCGAGGCCCACCACCAGCACGGTCGGGCTGGTGGCCACCGTACAGATGGGCGTGAAGGAGCGCACGGCATCGAATTTCACGCGGTTGCTGTACAGGCCAGGGATCATCGTGTGGTTCGTCGCACCGAACAGCAGTGTGTAGCCATCTGCGGGGGCGCTCGCAACGGCCTGCGCCGCGAGGATCGTATTGGCACCGGGTTTGTTGTCGATGATGAACGGCTGCCCCAGCGCGCGGCTGGCGTAGTCGGCAAACGCGCGGGCCACCACATCGGTGGGGCCTCCGGCTGCGAAACCGACAACGAGTTTGACCGGTTTGCTGGGAAACGCCGCGGGCTGGGCCGTGGCCGAGGCCGCCCACAGCACGCTGCTGGCACCCAGGCACAGTGTTGAAAAAAATGACCGGGTAAAAGTGGTTTTCATGTCTCGTCCTATATCAATGTCAGTCGTATCAAGCCCGAAGAACGTGTTCACGATCTAAAAGGCCAAGAGTCGCGCCAGACGGCGGCGGCCGTGCAGGCACCTGCGCGGTTGGGATGGGCGCGCCCTTTAAGCCGGGGCGTGCGCACTTCATGGGGTCACCTTCATGCCGCCGATGGGCTGGCCCAGCCCCTGTGTGCGTAGCCGCGCCTCCAGACGCGGATAGACCCGGCGCACGTTGAGGTTGAACAGCTTCTCGCGTTCGTCCGCTGGCAGCCACTGCACCGCATCGATGTAGCGCCGCGTATCGTCGAAGTGAAAACCGGTCTCTGGGTCGATGCCCTTGACCGCACCCACAATCTCCGATGCAAACAGGACGTTGTCAGCAGGAATGACGTCCAGCAGCAACTCGATGCCGCGTTGGTGGTAGACGCAGGTATCGAAAAACACGTTCTTCATCAACGTCGACAGTGGCGGTCGACCCAGTTGCTGTGCGAGTCCCCGGTAGCGGCCCCAGTGGTAGGGAACGGCGCCACCGCCGTGAGGAATCACGAACCGGAGCGTCGGAAAATCCTTGAACAAGTCCGAGAGCACAAACTGCATGAAGGCAGCGGTGTCACCGTTCAAATAATGGGCACCGGTGTGGTGAAAGTTGGGGTTGCACGAGCAACTGACATGCACCATGCCCGGTACATCGAGTTCGACCATTTTTTCGTACAGGGGGTACCAGTGCCTGTCCGTCAACGGCGGATCGGTCCAGTACCCATCGGACGGATCTGGGTTGATGTTGCACCCCACAAACCCCAACTCGTTCACGCAGCGCTCCAGTTCGGCGACGCAGTTGGCGGGGCTGGTTCCGGGCGATTGCGGCAACTGGCAGACACCGGCAAACTCATCGGGGTACAAACAAGTGACGCGGTGAATCAGGTCGTTGCACGCCTGTGTCCAATGGCGGCTTGTTTCTGCATTCCCTATGTGGTGTGCCATGGCACCCGCAGTGGGCGAAAAAATCGTCATGTCCACACCGCGCTGACGTTGTATTGCCAACTGGTTGCTTTCGAGACTCTCACGGATCTCGTCATCGCTGATGTGTACGTCGGGAGCCAGTGCGATGGCGTTCGGTTCACCGAGCAAAGCGACCTGGCGCTCGCGGTACGCGTTGAGCGCTCTGGGGGCGGTCGTGTAGTGGCCGTGGCAGTCGATGATCATCCTGCAATGCTCATTCAAAGGTGATCTTTGCGGCACGGATGATTTTGTCCCACTGCTGCGTTTCATTGCGGGTGCGTGTGGCAAGTTCCTCTGGTGTGCTCGATTGCGCGTCAACACCCTGCGAACTCAGTCGTTCTTCGAAGCTCTTGTCGGCGAGTACCTTGCGGATTGCAGCATTCAGTTTGTCGATCACCGGCTTCGGTGTTCCAAGCGTCGTGTAAACCGCGTACCACGTGTTGTACTCAAAACCGGGTAGCGTCTGTGAGATCAGGGGCACGCCAGTCGCCAGCGATGATCCACTTTTGGCGGTCATGCTGATGGGGCGGATCAGCCCCTTGTCGATCATTGGTTTAAGAGACGGCATGCTGCTGAAAAGAGCCTGAACTTCGCCACCCGCCAGATCGCTCATGACCTGAGCAGTACCCTTGTATGGAACGTGATTGACATCGATCTTGGCGTCGTGTTTGAACAGCTCCATACCCAGATGCGCCAAACCACCCACGCCTGCCGAACCGAAGTTGACCTTGCCAGGATTGGCCTTTGCGTAGTCAATCAGCTCCTGTGTGGATTTGGCGGGAAATTTGGCACTGACAACCAGCATGTGCGGACTTGTCGAAACCAGGCTGACTGCGGCCAGTTGTGTCAGAACATCCGTGCGCTTCTTCGCCAGCAAAGGCTGAACAACCACGTTCGCAGACGCAGGAAACAGCAGCGTGTAGCCGTCGGCCGGTGCCCGGGCCACCGTGTTAAGTGCCGGCACACCAGCGCCACCGCCCTGGTTGTCCACAATGAAAGGCTGACCCAGTTCCGTGCCCAAGGCCTGCGCCACCTCGCGCGCCACCACATCGGCGGGGCCGCCTGCAGCAAACGGAACAATCAATTTGATCGGCTTCGTTGGCCAGGCACCCTGTGCCCAGCAGCCGCCCGTGATGGAAGCGAATGAAAACATGGTGCACGCAGCGGCTGCCATACGGCGTTTGTTAGAAAAAATGGAGGTCATATTTGTCTCTGTGGTTATTGAGGTTGGAAACTGCATGGCGGGCGTAGTGCAGAGAAATGGGGTGTTTGTGGCTACACGGCGGCTATACGGTGGCAATTGGCGTTGCGGGGGAGCCCACAGCGCCCGGCAGGCGCAGCGGCGGCGCTGTCAAAAGAAAGCGGTTGCGGCCGTGGGCGCGCAGCCAATGCGCCAGCGGTGTCAACAACCACAACTCACCCAGGTGAATGCCGTTCTTGAACAGGCAGTGTTCGTGCAGGGGAAGGCGTGGTCCTCGGATGGGTGTCGGCGTCGTCAGTTTCGGCACCACCAACTCCACCGCCGGGTTGTCGGCCAGCAGGCAGGCCAACTGGGTATCAACGATCCAGTTCAGCAGCCTGGCATCGTGGCCGTCCAGGCCGCTGCCAGTGGCGTGCAGGTGTGCGACGTCCGGCTTGCGGTTCATCGCCAGCAGTGTGTCGGCGAAGCCGGTGTGAATGCACACCATGTCGCCCACCTCAACGGCAACGCCGTCAGCGTCGAGGATGTGCATCAACTGGTCGTAACCCACGGCTTGCCGCCGACGCCCGAGGTGGTGTTCCAGGTCGATCATCACGCCGCGGCCCTGGACGCCGTGTTCGGCCAGGTTCTCGATCCCGAGTGCGCCCGCATGGGGGGCCGGGAAACGTGCCCAATCTGCGACGGCATTTGTATCCTCGGCCGCGCCGTGAATTTCGACCCCGGCGCGGTAGCCGTTGTAGAACACCGCCTCCGCATGCCCATCGCCATCGGCATCGAAGCGGCTGCCCATGTGCGCCAGGCTGTCCCACTGCGTCGAATACTGCGTGTTCATCAGCAGGACCTCGTCACAGACCACGTCGGTCAGGGTTTCGTCTTCATCTGCGTAGGACCAGCAAAATCCCTGCTGCCCCTGGCTTTTGCCGTCCCGCAACGTCGAAAACTTCTGCACCGGCAAACGGCGCGGATTAAGCGCCATGCCGCCTGGCACGTCGAGCGGCAGGGACAGGCAGAACGTCAGGCCTTCCTGCACCTCGGCGATGCCCTGCAATACTTTTGTGCGGTCCACCAGGTTCATGCGCCCACGCTGGTCGTCCAGGCCAAATTCGCCCCAGTTGCTTTCGGCAGGTGCTTTTTTCCAGCGCCGCGTCATGGTGAGTCCTCAGGCTTCTGCCGTATGGCGGTTCAGGACTTCCAGCGCGTTTGTGGCGGCAGCCACGCCCATGTTCACATAGGCATCGCCTGTGACCCCCCCGATGTGGGGGCTCAGCACCAAACCGCGTTGGCCCTGGAACGGATGGCCAGCCACCATTGGCTCGACGGCAAAACTGTCGAGGCCAGCGCTCTTCACTGCACCGGATTGCACGGCGGCCAGCAAAGCAGCTTCGTCGATCAGGCCACCACGGGCCGTGTTGACCACGATCACACCACGCTTGCATTGCGCCAGGGTCTGCGCATTCACCAGGCCCCGGTTTTCTTCCGTGAGGGGGCAATGCAGCGAGATTGCGTCTGACTGTTGCCAGATAGCCGACAACTCGACGCGTTCGACGTAGTCTGGCAACTCCCTTGCAAAAGGATCAAAGCCGATGACCTTCATTCCCAGCGCATCGGCCATGCGCGCGAAGCGTTGTCCTATGGCCCCCAGGCCGATCAATCCGATGGTTCGCCCATGAAGTTCAACGCTCTTGTGCGTAGCCTTGTCCCACTGCCCGGTGTGCATGCGTGCGTCCAGTGGTGCGATGGATTTTGCGCACGCCAGTAGCAACGCCAGGGCTTGTTCTGCCACGGCAGCCGCGTTGGCTCCGGCTGCTGCAACCACCGCAATCCCGCGCGCCGTGGCCGCCACTTTGTCGATCGTGTCCGTGCCGCTGCCATGTTTGGATATGACCTTGAGCGCCGGCGCGGCGTCCATAGCGGCAGCACCGACCTTGCTGTAGCGCACGATGATCGCTTCAGGGTTGTGCACACGGCACAAGGCAACAATGTCGTCTTCGGTGGGAGTTTTTCCCGCAAACACCACTTCATGGCCTTCCAGCAAGGCCATGGCCTGTGGAGCCAGATCGGCCCCCGTCACAAGAAAGGTGCTCACAGCGACTCTCCTTCCTTCAGGACGCCAGCGGTACGCAGCGCGGCCGTCAGCCATTTGGCGGCGGTATCGCCTGTTTTGATTGCGGCGATGCGTGCGGCTTCGTCTTTCACTTTCTTGCTGGCGAGGGGCAGCAGGGCTTCGATCTTGTCGCGCTCGACGACCACGACGCCGTCCGCATCACCGATCACAAAGTCACCTGGGTACACCGTCACACCGCCCACGCACACTGGATGGCCGATGCGGCCACCCACGCTCTTGGTTGGGCCGTTGGGGTTGGTGCCGACGGAGAACACCGGGTAGTCCATTTCGTCAATTTCGAGGCTGTCGCGCGCCGCGCCGTCCATCACCACACCAGCAATGCCCAGTTGCCTGCAGGCCGTCATCATGATCGTGCCCATCAGCGCCGACGTCTGGTCGCTCTTGCCGTCGATCACGAGCACGTCGCCAGGTTTGGCCAACGCGATGGCTGCGTGGATCATCAGGTTGTCGCCTGGGCGTACTTCGACGGTGATGGCAGTGCCAGCTAGTTTCATCCGCGGGTGCAGTGGCTTGATGCGGCCATGCATGGCACCGCGGCGGCCGGCCACATCGGCCAGGATCGCAGGCTGAAACTCAGCGGCTTGTTTGACGATATCTGCGGGGACGCGGGCAAAGTCGCGAATGATGTCGGGAAGGCTGTTGCTCATAGGTTCTTTCGGGGTTGGGGAGAGGGTGTGAAGAGAGATGCGGGCTGGCTTAGTCCGCCTGGATGCCTGCGGCCTTGATGACCTTGGCCCACTTGGCGAGGTCGGCTTTCTGTGTGTCAGCCAGCTGTTGGTGGGTGCTGCCGACCAGCGAAACCCCCAGCTTGTCGGCCATGGCGACGATCTCGGGATCTTTCAGAATCCGCACAATCTCGGAGTGCAGACGCTGCACCATGGTCGTGGGAGTGCCCGCTGGTGCGTAGACTGCCTGCCATTGCGTGACCGTGAAATCTTTGAAACCGGCTTGTGTCATGGTGGGTACCGCAGGCAGCGCCTTGAGTGCTTCGGCGGAGGTCACCGCCAAAGCTTTGAGACGGCCGCTCTGGATATGCGGCAGCGCAGCCGCTACGGGCGCAAACATGAAGGTCACATGCCCCGCCAATACGTCTTGGATCGCCGGTGTGTCGCCTTTGTAGGCCACATGGGTCATCTTGGCCCCGGTCTGCAGGCCGAGTAACTCCCCTTGCATATGAAGAATGGTCCCGCTGCCGCCGGACGCGAAGGACACGTTGCCTGGAGTGACCTTGGCCTGGGCAACCAGTTCGGCGACTGTCTTGACGGGAGTGGCGGATCCTGTGACCAGGACATGCGGAATATGGCCGATCAGCGTGATCGGTTCGAATGCTTTGACCGGGTCGTACGGCATCTGCGTCGCGAGACTGGGCACGATGGCCTGCGGGCCGATGGAGGTGCCGAGCAAGGTGTAGCCATCGGGGGCGGAGCGGGCGACAAAGGCAGAGCCAATCGTGCCGGTGGCCCCCGCCTTGTTGTCCACGATGACCGTGGTGCCGAGGGCGTTGCCCAGACGCAGAGCAATGGCTCTGCCCAGAATATCGGTGCTGCCTCCCGGTGGATAGGGAACGACCCAGGTGATGGGTCTTCCAGTCGGCCAGTGGCCTTGGGCGAACACGGGGGCTGCAACCAGTACAGCTGCAGTCAAAGCGGTGCTGCACCAAGCGCGGCGATGCATGAAAACCATGGTGATTCCTTGGTGAAAAGTCAAAAGCCGTAGAGTTCGGCGGGGTTGGTGGTCAGTACGCGCTGCAGCATTGCGGCGCTGCCCGTCCAGTGGGCGAGCTGCGCCATTTGCTGCGCGTCGTCTGGCAAGGGTTGGTGGCCGGCTGATGCCGAGGCGTGGGGCCAATCGCTGCCCCACAGCACGCGATCGGGGGCTGCCTGCAAGTAGCTGTGTGCCAGCGGGGTGATATCGTCGTAATCCGGTGGGCCTTGTTCGGTGACGATGTAGCCGCCAGAAAGCTTGACCCAGGCGCGCCCCTCGACCAGAAGCGTCCGTACTAACTGGTGTGCCGCCTGGCCAACCTGCGATGGGCTGATCCGGCCGAAGTGGTCGAATACAACTTGTACCGGCAATGTTTTGAGCACCGGGCCGAGTTCAAGCAATTGCGCGGGTGGTGCGAGCAACTGCAAATGCCAGCCGAGATCGGCAATGCGAGCTGCTAATGGGCGAATGTGCTCGGACGATCCTGCCACCCCCAGCGAAAGATTCAACCGGGCACCCCGTACCCCCGCCGCATGCAAGGCGTGTAGTGCGGCATTGCTGATTGATGTGTCGATTACTGCAGTTCCCCGCGCCCCGTTGCCGAACATCTGCAGTGCGTGCAGCATTGGACGGTTGTCGGTGCCATAGGTCGATGGCGTCACAAAAACCACCCGCTCCGTGCCGGTGCGCAACTGCAGTTGCTGGTAATCGGCCACGGTGGCGTCCAGGGGGGTCAGGCGGGCATGGGCGGCGGCGGGGTATGTGGCGTCGTACACATGTACGTGGCAATCGCAGGCACCGATCGGAACCGCGACCGAGGTACGGCCTTGGCCCGCAGAAAACGGAGCAACAAGCGATACGCTGGACGTGGTGGGTTGGGATGGCTGCACGCTCAACATCCGGTGGTGTGTATGGGGGGGCGAACGTTGGTGTTAGTCGACCTTGGCACCGGACGTCTTGACAATCGTCCCCCAGCGGACAATCTCGTTGTGAATCAGGGTGGTAAATACCTCGGGGCCGCCACCCATGACGTCAGCACCTTGCGCGCTGAGTTTCTTTTGCAGTTCAGGTGACTGGATCGCTTTGCTGAACGCGGCATGGAGGCGTGCCACCACTTCTTTGGGGAGGGCCGCTGGGCCGGTGATGCCAAACCAAGTCACCGCTTCAAAGCCCTTGTAGCCGGACTCGGCAACCGTGGGCACGTTGGGCAAGTCGGAATTCCGCTGCGCGGAAGTCACCGCGAGCGCCCGCATCTTGCCGTTGCGGATATGGCCGATCAAGGTCGGCACCGATGACATGTACATCTGAACCGAACCGCCAATTAGATCCGTCGCGCCTTGTGCGGCACCCTTGTACGGCACATGGGTGAAGTTCACTCCAGCGATCTTTTGGAATTGCTCCGTGGCCAGATGGGCAACGGTGCCGTTGCCTGAGCTGGCGTAGTTCAATGTGCCGGGTTTTGCCTTGGCCGCGGTCACTACATCGGCCAAGGTTTTAAAAGGAGAGTCGGCCGAGACCACTAGCACCAGTGGTGCACTGGCGACGAGACTCACTGCCGTCAGGTCTTTTTCTGGGTTGTAGGGCAGCTTGGGGTACAGCGTTGGGTTGATGGCCAGGTTGCTGGTCTGGCCCAAAACCAGGGTGTAGCCATCCGGCGCGGCCTTGGCTACTGCGTCGACGCCCAAGTTGCCACCGGAGCCCGCACGGTTTTCGATTACCAGGGTCCAGTGTTCGGTCACCGCGACCTTGTTGGCGATCTCGCGCGCAATGATGTCGGTGCCCCCGCCGGCCGGGAACGGCACGATGACACGGATGGGGCGACTGGGGTAGCTTTGTGCGAAGGCGGCGCTGATCGGCGCGGCTACGCAGGCTAAAACGACAGCGGTAGCGGCCAGGGATGAAAGCGCACTGAAGCGGAATGGCATGAAGGTCTCCGTTGTTTGATCGACGGGCGAATTCTCATGCGATGTTTCACTTGATACAATGGTGTTGCGCTGTTTGAAACAAGGTCCAAAATATGAGCGATGAAACGGAACGCCCTGGCGCGGCGGTGGAGGATGGCGGCGTGATCGCAGTCACGCGTGCGCTGCGGCTTATGGAGGCCTTTGGGACTACGGACGCGCAGTTGAGCCTGGCGGAGTTAAGTCGCCGTACCGGCATGCACAAAACCACCGCGCTGCGCATCGCGCGCACTTTGGCGCTGGACCAGTATTTGGTGCAAAAAGAGGACGGTACTTGGCGGCTGGGCCGCGCTGCTGGTTGGTTGGGGGCCTGTTACCAAGCTACGTTTAACGTGCAGGAGGTCGTCGAGCCGGTGCTGCGCGAACTCGCCATGAAGACGGGCGAAAGCGCATCGTTCTACGTGCGAGAGGGGGATGCACGCACTTGCTTGTTTCGTGTGGAAGGGCTGCAGGCCATCCGCCACCACGTCAGGATGGGCGCGGCCTTGCCGTTGCGCCAGGGCGCACCAGGGCGGGTGATCCTGGCATTTTCAGGTGAGCCCGGTGAGCCGTATGAATCGATCCGGCGACGTGGCTACCACCTGTCGCTGGGCGAGCGGGAGCCCGAGGTATCCAGTGTTTCTGCGCCGATCTTCGGCGTGCAATGGCGTTTATTGGGCTCGGTCTGTATCTCCGGGCCGACCTCTCGTTTGAGCAAAGACAGACTGGAAGAACATGCTGCAACCATTATGGAGGCCGCCAACCAGCTGTCGTATGCATTGGCCGGTGGACAGCGGCCGGTGAGGGTTGGTGCCACGGCTACTTGGCATCCATAAATGCATGGCGGTTTTAAGATGGCGGTCTAATCAATAAAATCAATAGCTTAGCGTGATGGCCTGCCACTGAAGTCCAATAGAATCTAATTTTTAGGACGCATAATCTCTTGGCTGAGTGTTCACGTTACCGACGTGTTTATTTTCAAAATTGAAAAGCCTGCCCTCGTTTTGATGGTGGGTTTTTTGTTGTCTGGCCGAGTTCATTTGCAAAGGTTCTCATGATTCTTGTCACTGGCGGTGCTGGCTATATCGGTACACACACTTGCGTTGAGCTGCTGAATGCGGGCTTGGACGTGACCGTATTCGACAACTTCTGCAACAGCCAGTCCGAGTCGCTGGCACGGGTGGAACGTATTACCGGCAAGGCGGTGCCACTGGTGCGTGGTGACATCCGCGACCGGGCGGCCTTGGTAGCGGCCTTGCGCAGCAGTGGCGCGACATCGGTGATCCACTGCGCGGGGCTGAAGGCGGTGGGGGAGTCGGTGGAAAAGCCGCTGGCCTACTACGACAATAACGTGGTCGGCACGCTGCGGTTGCTGGAGGCCATGGGCGAATGTGGGGTGAAGACGCTGGTGTTCAGCTCCTCCGCTACGGTGTATGGCGACCCGCAGCGCCTGCCGCTGACCGAAGACCATCCGTTGTCGGCCACCAACCCCTATGGCCGCAGCAAGCTGATGGTGGAAGACTTGCTGCGCGATGTGTACCGCAGCGATGCGTCCTGGCGCATCGGCATCTTGCGTTACTTCAACCCGGTGGGTGCGCATGCCAGCGGCCTGATCGGCGAAGACCCGCGCGGCATTCCCAACAACCTGTTGCCGTTTGTGGCCCAGGTGGCCGTGGGCCAGCGGGCATTTTTGAATGTGTGGGGTGATGACTACGCCACGCCCGATGGCACCGGGGTGCGCGACTACATCCACGTGGTGGATTTAGCTGTAGGCCATTTGAAGGCGTTGGAGCGCTTGCAGGCTGTACCTGACTTTTTGACGGTGAACCTGGGGACTGGCGTGGGCTATAGCGTGCTGGACATGGTGCGGGCGTTTGAGAATGCCAGCGGCAAGCCCGTGCCGTACCAGGTCGCTGCACGCCGTGCGGGCGATATTGCCGCCTGTTACGCCGACCCAGCGACTGCACTGGCGTTGCTGGGCTGGCGCGCCGAGCGCGGGCTGGACGCGATGTGCGCCGATGCCTGGCGTTGGCAAAGCGGCAACCCGACCGGGTTTACGGTCGGGTAGCCGTTCTTAGCCTTTCAGGCCAGCCGCGTTGCGCAGCAGCTGTGCCTTGTGCCTTCGGCGCAAACCACAGCAGTCCTGCTACGCAGAACTTAGCCTTTCAGGCCAGCCGCGTTCCGCAGCAGCTGTGCTTTGTCTGTCCGTTCCCAGGTGAACTCGGGCTCTTCGCGGCCAAAGTGGCCGTAGGCAGCGGTCTTTTCGTAGATCGGGCGCAGCAGGTCCAGCATCTGGATGATGCCCTTGGGGCGCAGGTCGAAGTATTCGTTGACCAGGGCGGCGATCTGCTCGTCGGGGATCACACCCGTGCCTTCGGTGTACACCGTGACGTTCATCGGGCGGGCCACGCCAATCGCGTAGGCCACCTGGATCTGGCACTGGCGCGCCAACCCTGCTGCGACGATGTTCTTGGCCACATAGCGGGCGGCGTAGGCGGCCGAGCGGTCCACCTTGGTTGGGTCTTTGCCGCTAAAGGCGCCGCCGCCG
>CANFZJ010000030.1 GCA_947451445.1 Comamonadaceae bacterium | reverse complement strand
TGCTGGACGACGACTACGTCACCGCCCAGGTGGTGCAGGGCCGCAAGAGCCGCAACTGCCACGACGGCCTGCACGACCCGGTGATGGTGCTGCTGGAAACCCGCAAAGGCATCCGCATCGACACCGAGATTTTTGTCGCCTGCCGCTTTGGCTACGACATCCAGTGCCAGGTAGTGGGCGAAACCGGTGCCGCCAACCTACCTGAACCCGCCAGCGTGGCCTTGCGCCTGGAAGGCCGTGCGTCCACCGCCATCCAGACCGACTGGAAGCAGCGCTTCATCGACGCCTACGACGTGGAGTTGCAGGAGTGGATCGACGCCACCCAGCGCGGCCAGGTCAGCGGCCCCACCGCGTGGGACGGCTACATCGCCTCGGCCACCGCCGAAGCCTGTGTCGAAGCCCGCCACAGCAAAGCCATCGTGCCGATCCGCATCGCCGATCGGCCCACCTTCTACGCCCAATAAACCTTTCAGGAAGATCCCCGTGAAACTCTCCATTTGCACCGACGTGTACAACAACCTGTCCTTCCCCGACATGCTGGACAAGGTGAAATCCCTGGGCGTGCACGCCGTTGAAATGACGGCCGGTGGCTGGGCAACCTGCCCCCACGTGCCCACCGCCGCCCTGCTGGCCAGTGCCAACAAGCGGCAGGCATTTCTGGCCGAGCTGGAAAAGCGCGGCATGCAGATTGCCGCCCTGAACTGCTCTGGCAACCCGCTCAGCCCCGGCGAGATGGGCGAACGGCACACCCAGTCCAGCTACGACACCGTGGTCCTGGCGGGCCTGCTGGGGGTCAAGAAGATCGTGATGATGTCGGGCTGCCCGGCGGGCGCGCCCGGCGACATGACGCCCAACTGGATCACCTCCACCGTGTCCTGGCCCGCCTACATGGAACCGGCGCTGGAATACCAGTGGAACGAGGTGGCCATCCCCTGGTGGAAGAAGTTCGTTGCCCATTGCCAAGCCCACGGGGTGGAGCAGGTCGCCATCGAAGAATTCCCCTGCATGCTGGTTTACAACCCGGCTACGCTGTGGCGGCTGCGCAACGCGGTCGGCCCCACCGTCGGCATGAACCTGGACCCCTCGCACCTGATCGCCATGGGGGCCGACCCGATTGCTGCGGCGCGCAACCTCAAAGGGGCGCTGTACCACGTGCACGGTAAAGACGCACGCATCGAACGCGGCCTGTGCGACATCAACGGCCTGCTGGAAACCCAGCACGTCACCGCCCCCGAAACCCGCAGCTGGAACTACGTGGCCGTGGGCTGCGGCAAAGACCTGCAATGGTGGAAGGAGTTCTTCTCGGTCTGCCGCATGGGCGGCTACGACGGTTACGTGTCGCTGGAAATGGAAGACCTGACCATGTCGATCGAAGCCGGGGTGCTGACCTCGATTTCCGCCTTGCAGCAGACCATCAGCAAGTAGTAATCACTCACCCCCAGGCTACGCACTTCGTGTCTTCGCCAACCCCCTTGCAGGGGGCGATACCAGTGGCCCGGCAAAGCCGGTTCCACGGTATCCCTGGCGACGGCCCGCTCAGTCTGAAGCCGAGGGGGAAATAGCGACATCCAATCAATACAAGGACACCCCATGAAGATCGCCCTCGACCCCTACATGCACCGCCACCTGTCGCTGCCAGAGATCTGCCGCCTGACGGCCGAGCTGGGCTACGAGCACATCGAGCTGTCGCCGCGTGCCGACTTTCTGGACTGGTGGGTGATGCCACGCGCCCATGGCCAGCGCATCGCCGACTTCAAGCAGGCGCTGAAAGACCACCATGTGTCGCTGACCACCTTGCAACCCATGTACCGCTGGGCCAGCCCGTTTGAAGACGAGCGCCAGTGGGCCATGAAGTGCTGGAAAAAGGCGATCGAGGTGTCGGTAGAGATGGGTTGCGAAACCATGATCTCCGAATTTGGCCGCGGCGCTTCGCCCGAGCGCTCGGTGGGCGAGAAGCCCGGGGCCAACACCAAGGAGATGTGCGAGGCCGCGTGGTTCCGCTCCATGGACGAACTGATCCCCATCTTCGAGCGCGAAGGCATCACGCTCTCCGTGGAGCCGCACCCGGAAGACTGGATCGAGCAGCTGGCCCCGGCCACCGACATCGTCAAGGTGATCAACCACCCGAATGTGCGCCTGTCCTACATCGCGCCGCACACCTTCTACTACGGTGACGACATGGCGGCCATGGTCCGCGATGCCGCCCCGGTGCTGGCCCATGTGCGGGTGGCCGATACCTTCAACCCCAAGGCCTCGTCGCAGTTGCGCTACATCGTCAATCCGCCGGGTTCCAACGTGCGGGTGCACCAGCATCTGGACATCGGCCAGGGCGAGATCGACTGGGACGTGTTTTTTGGCACGCTGGCCGAAGTCGGCTTTGACGGTGTACTGTCCAGCTGCGTGTTTGCCTGGGAAGAGCGGGCAGAAGACTCGTCGCGCTTCATGCGCAGCGAGATCCAGCGTTATGTAGGCAAGTACTGGAAGTGACATGCCGCACAGCAGCGTAACCCCTTTGCTGGCCTGCATCCGCAGCGAAAGCGGCCAGCTCAGCCGCCAACTGCGGGTGATTGCGGGCTACGTGCAGCAGCACCCGCACAGCATTGCCCGCGAAAAGATCGAAAACCTGGCACGCAGCTGCAACGTGCAACCCTCGGCGGTCGTGCGGTTTGCCAAGCACTTCGGCTTCCACGGCTACCGCGACTTCAAAGCCGTGTTCCGAGGCGATGCCAGCGCCCATCCTTCGCTGTAATTTCAAAAACTTATTTGGAATGGCCCATGAAAACTTTGACAGCCATTGAGGCGCTCCAACAGCAAGAGCAGACGCTGACGTTTGCCAGTTTTGACGAAGACACGGCCTACGCCATAGGCCAGGCGCTGCGCGCTGCCGCCGTGCTTCAAAAAGCGCCGGTGGCGATTGACATACGCAGCTCTGCACGGCGGCTGTTTTTTACGACCCTGGCGGGGGCCTCTCCGGACAACGAAGACTGGGCCCGCCGCAAAGGCAATGTCGCACTGCGTTGCCATGCTTCGTCGTACCTGGTCAAGCTGCGGCTGGAAGCCGAGGGCCGCACGCCCTGGCCCGATGGCGCACTGGAAACCAAAGACTACGCGGCCCATGGCGGTGGTTTTCCGGTGTGGGTGCGGGGTACGGGGGTGGTGGCATGCATCGCCGTATCCGGCCTGCCATCCCATGAAGACCATGGGCTGATTGTTAACGTGCTGGCCCAACACCTGGGCATCACGGATCTGCCGCCCACACCGATTCCCGAAAGTCACCTATGAAAACCTTCAACGTCGGCGTGATCGGCATTGGCGACATCAGCGATGTCTACATCCGCAACCTGCAAAAGTATCCCATCGTCAAAGTACTGGCGTGTGCTGGCCGCAGCCTGGCCAAAGCCCAGGAAAAGGCCCAATTGCATGGCATTGAGCGTCCGTACACGTCTGCCACCGCGCTGATGGCAGACCCGGACATCGACATCGTGCTGAACCTGACGCTGCCCGCCGTGCATGCCGAGATCAACCTGGCGGCACTGCAGGCGGGCAAACATGTTTACACCGAAAAACCCCTGGCGGCCACGCTGGAGGAGGGCCGGGCCATTCTGGAGCTGGCCCGCGAACGCGGCCTGATGGTGGCCTCGGCACCCGACACCTTTCTGGGTGCCCGGCTGCAGACCTGCCGCAAGCTGATTGACGCAGGCGCCATCGGTGAAGTCACCGCCGCCAGCGCGTTTGTGGTCAGCCATGGGCACGAGTGGTTTCACCCCGGCCCGGAGTTCTTCTACCAGCATGGTGGCGGGCCGCTGCTGGATATTGGCCCGTACTATGTGACGGCTCTGCTGTCCTTGCTGGGGCCGGTGAAACGCTGTTCCGCCATGGCCAAAAAGACGTTTTCTACCCGCACGGTAGAAAGCGCCGCGCTGCAGGGCAAGACCTTCCCGGTGGAGGTGGACACCCACATCACCGGCAATCTGGAATTTGCCAGTGGTGCCATCGGCACGCTGATCGCCAGCTTCGACGTCTGGGATTCCGAGCTGCCGCGCATGGAAATCTACGGCACCCAGGGCACGATCTGCCTGCGCGACATCGACCCGGTGGACGGCCCCAACCTGTTTGGCGGCCCCGTCTTGCTGCGCACCGCCGCGCAATACCGCTGGAAGGACTTGCCCCGCCGACAGCCCCTGCCGGACTGGATCGAAGTGCCGCAAGTACATCCGTTTGCAGAAACCAGCCACCGGGTGAACAGCCGGGGGATTGGACTGGTGGACATGGCCTACGCCATCACCCAGCAACGCGCAGCACGCGCCAGCGGTGCGATGGCGCTGCACAGCCTGGAGCTGATGCACGGCCTGCTGGCATCGGCGGCCAGTGGCACGTTCTATACCTTGCAAAGCAGCTGCGACCGGCCCCAGCCTTTGCCAGTAGACTTTCCCGCCAGCGAGCTGTAAGGCTACACCGACCCAGGATACGTTAAGCACAAAATAGGCCTCCAGCGCATATTCCATCTGCACCAGAAGCTATATTTTATATAGCATTTAACGTACACAGTGCGCCAGCGCCCAGCACCAGCCCAGGCGCTGGTTTGCACCGACACACTGTTTACACCAGGTTACAGACGCGGTAAGGTGGATGCCCGTGCGGTGCTTGCCTGGTAGGCCACCGTGGTGTCCAGCGCGCTGCCCCACGGCGCAATTGCCCCGCTGAAAGCGCATGCCACAAGCCCCCGTCTCCACCGCCCTGGCCAGCCTGCCGCAGCAGGTACGCCCGCTCCAGCGCTGGACCCTGGCACTGGCGGTAGCCTGGGTGCTGCTGGTGGGCGGGGTGGCGCTGTGGCTGTCGGAACGCATCGTCGGCGACTACATGGACAGCACCGCCACCAACGCGGAGCATGACGGCGCCATTACCGCCCAGATCATCGACCGCAGCCTGGCCGAGATGTCCAGCATCGCGCAAATGGTGGCCCGCCAGCCGAGGGTGCGCGACCAGTTGGCGCACTACAGCAAGCGCTCCAGCGCATGGCAGCTGCTATATGGCAACCAGCGGCGTACCGTCCTGCAGCAAACCCCCGAAACCCAGGAGCTGGGTCGCTTTTTGCAGGAACTGGCCGAAGACCTGAGCTACAGCGGCATCTCTGTGCTGGACACCCATGGGCAGAACACGGCATCCAGCGACTGGCAAAGCAGCGACTCCACGCTGGGGCAGAGCTACCACAATGAAAACTATTTTCGTGACGCCATGGCACATGGCCAAGCCCGCCAATTCAGCGCGGGGCGGGCCGCCACCACACCCGGATTTTATTTTTCCAGCCGGGTCGACCAGGGGACATTGCCGTTGGGGGTGGTGGTGGTCCAGCAAGACTCGAACAAGGTGCTGCCGCTGCTGGCGGGCCACCAGGTGGCGCTGGTGGTGGACGACAACGGCATTGTGGTCAGCGCCTCGCATGCGCAGTACATCCTGCGCCACATCGGGCCGCTGGCCGCGTCACGGCCCAGCGCCCAGGTGCTGCACGACGTGCTGGGCATCCACACGCTGCCCACCATTGACATCGCCCGCCCCGCCCACATGGCGCACCCCCAGCACTGGCTGGTGGACGGCAATGCCTACCTGGTCACCCACCTGCCGCTGGCCGAGCCGCACTACCGGCTGGTCACGCTGACCCGGCTGGAGCCCATCGCCCAGATGCAAACCTGGCACTACGCCATCGCCGCACTGGTGGCCGGCCTGGGGTTGGGGCTGATTCTGCTGGCCAGCCGCATCGCCTACCAAATAGTGGCGCACCGCCACACCGCCATGCATCTGCAAACCGAGCACACCCTGTTTTTGCAGGCCATGATCGACCGCATCCCCAACCCGATCTTTTACAAAGGGCCGGACACCCGGTTTCTGGGCTTCAACCGGGCCTACGAAGAGGCTTTTGGCGGCACCCAGGGCTTGCTGGGCAAAACCGTGCTGGACATCGCACAGATCCCGCTGCCCAAACGCCAGCAGCTGCAGACCGAGCAAGAGCGGCTGCTGCGCTACGGCGGCCAGCTGTACCGTGAAGAAGTGCTGCAGTTTGCCGATGGCCTGCCGCACACCACGCTGTACGCGGTCAACGCCTTTCGTGGCGCGGGTGGCGGCACTGCCGGGCTGGTCGGCGTGATAGTGGACATCACCACGCTCACCCAGACGCAGCAGCTGCTGCGCCAGGCCAAGGAACAGGCGGAGCAGGCCACCCAGGCCAAATCCATGTTTCTGGCCAATATGGGCCATGAAATCCGCACCCCGCTGAACGCCATCATTGGCCTGTCGCACCTGGCGCACAACACCCCCCTGAGTCCGGAGCAGCGCGACTACCTGGGCAAAATCAACAAAGCCAGCACGGCCCTGCTAGGCATCGTCAACGACATCCTCGACTTCTCCAAGATCGAAGACGGCCAGCTGGACCTGGCACAACAGCCCTTCGCGCTGGGCGAGGTGCTGGCCCCCCTGTTCGCCCAATGGGCCGAACCGGCCGCCCGCAAAGGCCTGGTCCTGGTGTGCGACGTGGCGGCCAACGTCCGCCCCCGTCTGCTGGGCGACCCGGTACGGCTGGGCCAGGTGCTGGCCCACCTGCTGGGCAATGCCGTCAAGTTCACCGCACACGGGCACATCACCGTCGCCGTGCGCGCCCTGGCCAGCGAACCCGGCAGCACCCGGCTGCGCGTGGAGGTGCGCGACACCGGCATCGGCATGGACGCGGTCCAAACCGCCAGGCTGTTCCAGGCCTTCACCCAGGGGGATGGCTCCACCACCCGCAAATACGGTGGCACCGGGCTGGGGCTGGTCATCGTGCGTGGCCTGGTCAAAGCCATGGGCGGCAGCGTGGACGTACAGTCCGTCCCGCAGCAGGGCAGCTGCTTCGGTTTTTCGCTGCCACTGGGGCTGGGCGACCCGGCCGCCCAGCCCGTCGTACCCCAGATACTCCCGGCCAACGGCCTGCGCAAGGCGGCGGGCAGCGAGCCCCTGTACCTGTGCCTGCTGGCCCAGTTCAACGAACACCTGGCCCACGCCCCACAGCGCGCCCAGGCCGCCATCGACCAAGGCCAGCCCGATCTGCTGCGGCACCACCTGCGCAGTCTGCAAGCCGTGGCCGACAGCCTGGGGCTGGACGGCCTGGCCGCCGCCGCCCTTCGGCTGGAAGAGGCCGCCCAAAGCCACAGCGACACCCGCCCCGCCATGGCCCAACTGCGGCAAACACACGCCCAGGCCATCGCAGACGCCCGCCGCCTGCTGAATCTGCACATCCCCGCCAGCAGCGCCCCAGACCCCGCCGTCGCCGCACAGGCCCCGGCCCTGGCGCAGCAGCTGGCCGCGCTGCTGCAAGAAAGCGACGGCGAGGCCGTCGCCTTTTTGCGCGACCACACCGACGCCCTGCGCGGCCTGTTCGCCCCCGGTGACTTCCCGGCCTTCCAGGCCGCAATCAACAGCTTTGACTTTGAAAAAGGCCTGCACCAGCTACAGGCTGCCCTGGCACGGATAGCGCAGGCTTAATACTATTATTTTGATAGCTGCCTCCGCATACTAGGCGGGCTCTAGATGGTGATTTTGTTTATAAAACACACCGTACCACCACCAACCGCCTGCGATGGCCTTGGTTTATGCTGGCCGGTTTCGCCCCCACACAGGAACCCGGCATGTCCATCTGGAAGCAACCCGTCTCCGTCGAAACTATGAGCGCCCTGTCGGTCGGCACCGCCGTCGCACACCTGGGCATTGAATTTCTGGAGGTGGGCGAGGACTTCATCCGCGCCCGCGTGCCGGTGGACTCGCGCACCGTACAGCCTTACGGCCTGCTGCACGGCGGCGTCAGCGTGGTGCTGGCCGAAACCCTGGGCTCCATCGGTGCCATGGCTTCCGCCCCCGTCGGCCACCGGGCCGTGGGCCTGGATATCAACGCCAACCACTTGCGCGGCGCCTCCAGTGGCTGGGTCACCGGCACGGCCCGCCCGGTGCACATCGGCCGCACCACCCAGGTGTGGGCTATCGAGCTGGTCAACGACGCGGGGGAGCTGACCTGCGTGTCGCGCATCACCGTGGCCATGCTAGCCCAAAAATAGGCCACCAGCGCAGGCTGAAACTGCACTGATAGCTACACAAACCATAGCAATCAGGGCGCTTCGACGATCTCAACCCAGTTCGGGTTTTTGCCCGCTGGCGTGCGTGTGGGCGTGCCGGGCAGCCCCGTGGCGGGGTCGAGGGGGTGGACCGACAGGCTGTGCGAATCCTGCCCCGCCGCCACCAAAAACCGGCCCGACGGGTCGATGGCAAAGCCGCGTGGCGTCTTCTCGGTGGGCACCTGGCCCAGCGGCTGCAGCTGGCCGGTGGCCGCATCCACCCGGAAGGTGGACAAGGTGCTGGACGTGCGCTCCGAGGCGTACAAAAACCGGCCATCGGGCGACACATGCAGGTCTGCCGCCCAGGGCTTGCCGGTAAAGCCCGTGGGTAGCGTGGTGCTGCGCTGCACCTCGCGCAGCGTGCCACGCGTGCCGTCGTAGGCCAGCACGTGCAGCCCAGCGTCCACCTCGTCCAGCACATACATGAAGCGCTGCGCCTTGTCCCACACAAAATGGCGCGGGCCCGACTTGTCGGGGGTAATGCTGGCCAAGGCCACGTCGTTGGCGGTGAGCTTGCCGGACTCGGCATCAAACCGCCAGGCCGACAGGTGGTCGCCCCCCAGGCTGGTGGCAAACACATAGCGGTTGCTGGCGTCGGCGTGGATGGCGTGCGCGTTGGGTGCGGTGGGTAGCAGCTGCTGCACCGCGCCCACTGCGCCGTCCTTGCCAATGCTGTTGACGGTGATTTTGTGGCCCGGGTACGAGGCCGCAAACAGCCAGCGCCCGGTGGCGTCGGTGTCGATGTTGGCCATGCTGTCGGCCAGCGCGGCCTCGCCCAGCTTGCGCAGCTTGCCACTGGCCGGGTCCATGGCCAAACTGACCACCCGGAACGGCTGCGACCGCAAGGCCACGTACAGCACCCGCTTGTCCGGACTGACCGCCATCGGCATGGCCTGCCCGCCCAGCGCCACGGTTTCCACCGCCTGCAGCGTGCCCGCCGCCCGGTCCAGCGCGAACACCGACACATCCTGGCTGTCGGCATTGGACACATACACCCAGGTCGCCGCCGGTGCTGCGCCGCTGGCCGCCAGCAGCGCCGCACCGGCCAGAGGGGCCCAGCGGGCGGTCAATCGGTGGAGGGGGGTAGCAAAGGACATAGGGGGTTCCCGGGGTTAGAGGTCATACAACTATCTGCAAAACAAGCAAAATCCGCGCGAATCCGGGATATCCAGAGCCATCATCGGAGTCTGTCATCGTACAACCTGGTGAATTATGGCCAAACCCCAGAAGCCATCGGCCTAGGGCTTTCCCGTGCCGTGCCCCGGCGCTATTCCGCGGCGGCCCGCGCCAACCGCGCGCTCTGCCAATACACATCGTCCCCGCCGTCCATCCGGTTCAGCACCCGCGCCAGCACAAACAGCAGGTCGCTCAGCCGGTTCAGGTAATGCCGGGGCGTGTCTTGCAGCGCTTCCACGGCCTCCAGCGCCACCACCGCCCGCTCGGCGCGGCGGGCCACGGTGCGGCACACATGGGCTTGGGACGCGGCACGGCTGCCGGCGGGCAGGATGAATTCGGCCAGCCGGGGCAGCGTGGCGTTGTGCTCGGCCAGGGCCTGGTCCAGCGCCAGCACGGCGTCGGGCTTGAGCAACGCAAAACCGGGAATGGACAGCTCGCCGCCCAGGTTGAACAGCTGGTGCTGCACCTCCACCAGCAGGGCGCGCACGCCGTCGGGCAGGGGTTCGCACAGCAGCAGGCCGATGTGGCTGTTCAGCTCGTCCACATCGCCCATGGCATGCACACGCAGGCTGTTTTTGGCGACACGGGTGTTGTCACCCAGGCCGGTGCTGCCGTCGTCGCCGGTACGGGTGGCAATTTGCGTAAGGCGGTTGGCCATGGGCTGCTTTCTTTTGAATCGGGCTACGATTGTCGGATACACAGGACTGGACACAACGCCCGCCTGAAGGCCCAGAGGGCCGCCAGTCAGGCGTTGCGTAAGTCGTAATACATTTTTTGGAGACACCATGAACGCGCCGCTGCCCACCCTGGCCATCCGAGCCATTCCGCCCGCCTTGGCCGAGGCGCTGCAAACCCGGTTCGGCCCCCAGTTTTCTACCGCCATGGCGGTGCGCGAGCACCACGGGCGCGATGAATCGTCGTTCTCGGTGCCGCCCCCGGCCGCCGTGGTGTTTGCGCAGAGTACGGCCGACGTAGCGGATGCAGTACGGCTGGCCAGCCAGTACGCCGTGCCCGTCATCCCGTTTGGCGTGGGCTCATCCCTGGAAGGGCATTTGCTGGCCGTGCAGGGCGGCATCAGCCTGGATGTCAGCCGCATGAACGCCATCCTGAGCGTCAACGCCGACGACCTAACGGTCACCGTGCAGCCCGGCGTGACGCGCAAGCAGCTGAACGAGGAGATCAAAAGCACCGGCCTGTTCTTCCCCATCGACCCCGGTGCGGACGCGTCCATCGGCGGCATGTGCGCCACGCGGGCCAGCGGCACCAACGCCGTGCGCTACGGCACCATGCGCGAAAACGTGCTGGCGTTGGAGGTGGTGACGGCCAGCGGCGAGACCATCCACACCGGCACCCGGGCCAAAAAGTCCAGCGCGGGCTACGACCTGACCCGGCTGATGGTGGGCAGCGAGGGCACGCTGGGCGTGATCACCGCCGTCACGCTGAAGATCTACCCGCTGCCCGAGGCGATATCCGCCGCCATCTGCTCGTTCCCCAGCATCGAGGCCGCCGTGCGCACCACCATCCAGGTGATCCAGCTGGGCGTGCCGATTGCGCGGGTGGAGCTGATCGACGCCAACACCGTGCGCATGGTCAACAGCTACGCCAAGCTGGGCCTGCGCGAAGAGCCGCTGCTGCTGATGGAGTTCCACGGCTCGCCCACCGGCGTGCAAGAGCAAGCCGAGCTGGTGCAAGAGATCGCCTCCGACCACGGCGGCCAGGCCTTTGCATGGGCCAGCACGCCCGAAGAGCGCACCCGCCTGTGGACGGCCCGGCACAACGCCTACTTCGCCGCCGTGCAGTCGCGCCCCGGCTGCAAGGTGATTTCTACCGACACCTGCGTGCCGATCTCGCGGCTGGCCGACTGCCTGCTGGACTCGGTGGCCGAGGCGGATGCGTCCGGCATCCCCTACTTTCTGGTCGGCCACGTGGGCGACGGCAACTTCCACTTCGGCTACCTGATCGACCCCGACAGCCCCCAGGAGCGCGACACCGCCGAAGCCCTGAACCACGCCCTGGTGACCCGCGCCCTGGCACTGGACGGCACCTGCACCGGCGAGCACGGCGTAGGGCTGCACAAAATGGATTTTTTGGTAGCGGAAACAGGCGACGGTGCCGTGGCCATGATGCGCACCATCAAGCGGGCGCTGGACCCGCTGAATATTTTGAATCCGGGGAAGATTTTCAGGCTCTAGCGCATATGGTATCTGCGCAGGCAGCTATTAAATAGATAGCAACCTCCCCCTTACGGCAAGTCGGCCCCACACAGGCCTCCCTGTGGCGCGCGGCCCCAGTTCTCCAGCCAGGCCCACAGGCGCTGCACGCCGTCCTCTGCGCCCTGCTGCAAACCGTGGTCGGCCCCCGGCAGGCGCAGGCTGCAGAACGGCCCCACGTTGCCAGTGCGGCCCTGGGCGCGCTCGGCGAAGCGCTGGTAGGCCTCGGCAGGCACCAGGGCGTCGGCATCGCCCCAGGCTTGCAGGATGGGCCAGGGCGACGCCAGCAACGGCCCGGCCACCCGCCAGCGCCACAGGTCACGCCAATAGCGCAGGCTGCGGCCTTCGACTTCGGTGCTGTCGGGGGCGTCGGAGCGCTGGGCCGCGTCCAGCGCCCGCCAGGCAGGCAGCTGGCCCAGGCGCTGGGCTTGCAGCACACCGGCCTCCAGCGGGTCCAGGCCCGAGCCGGACAGCAGCACCAGCCCGGCCAGATGGGGCACTTCGGCGGCCAGGCCGGGCAGCAGTTCGGCACCTTCGGAGATGCCTACCAGCAGCTGCGGTAGCGGCGGCACATCCTGCCGCACCAGGGCATCGGCACGCAGGGCGGCGCGGGCTTGTGCTTGCCAGCGGCTGAGGCTGTCGCGCTGGGTAAATCCGTCCGGGCAATTGCGGGGCGCGGGGCCCGCCTGCAGGTCCACGCCGGGTTTGTGCAGCACCAGCACTTGGGCGTGCAGCAAGCCCGCAAAGTAGCGCGTTGCGATGGGGGCCATGCCGGAACAGCCCGAGCCGGGCAGCACGATGACGCGGTAACGCAGCGGCGGCTGCAGGGCGTCGCGCTGCAGCACGGGCATATCGGCAGACAGGCCAGGCAGGGTGCCAGACGCAAAAAGGGGCTGCGCTTGCACGCAGCCCCCTGTCAGCAATCCGGCCGCCAGTACAGCGGCACGGAAGCGCATCACTTCAAAATGATAGCTGCAGGCTGAGGCTGCACCTGCGGTTGGACCTGCATGGGCTGGCCTGCTTGCATAGGCTGGCGCACGCCCCGGGCCATTTTGGGGTCGCTGTAGCCCAGCTGGTCGGTCAGCTGTTCGTAAACACTGGCGGCCAGGGTTTGCGAGGTTTCACGCATCACCTTGGCGCGGTTGGGCGGCACGATGTCGCCTCGGCTGGACAGCAACTTGGTGTCGTTGCCCGCGCCCTGGGCCGAGAAAGCGGCCTTGATCTCGAAGGTCTTGGTGCTGATCAGCGAGAAGTCGGCCAGGATGTCCAGGCTGAACTGGTAGCTGGCGCTGTTGGTGCCTTGCAGGGGCGACAGCGTGTCGCGGAATTCGGCGCTGGACAGGGTGCCAAACAGCACGTAGTCGGCACCGTTGAACTCACCCTTGCGGATGCGGGCAATGATGTCTTTGACCTCGGGCTGGCGCACCGGTTTGGCCATTTTGCCGGTCTGGATCTGGTTCAGCACCTGCTCGGCCTTGGTGGGCTGCGGGGCACCTGCGTCAAAGCCCTTGCCCTGCACCAGGTGGAACATGGTGCCACGCAGCAACGCGCCCTTGATGTCGTTGGTGTAGGAGCCCAGCTCGCGCTGCTCCAGGTAGCTATAGCGGCCCGCCACGTAGGTGCCGCTGGACTGCTCGGAGGCCGACAGGCTGTTGCGGTTGACGTTGAGCTGGCTGCTGGACTGGTAAGTGGCGGCTTCAAAGTACTGGGCCACGGCCTGGGTGTAGGCCAGGTCGGTGACGGCGATCTTGACGGGGCTTTGCGCCAGGGCGGGCAGCCCCAGGGACACAGCAGCAGTGGCCAAAACGGCCAGGATGGTTCTGCGGAACATGCGGTGTTCTCCTTAGCGCTTGCTGGTCTTGCGAATTTCTTTTTCATCCTGCCATTCGATGGTGCCTTCTTGCACGTCGAACATCTTCAGGGTGAATTTGTAGAACACATCTTTGGTGTTGGCGTTTTGCTTGACGATGCTGGTCAGCTCGCCTTCCAGGCTGTACTTGGCGGCGGTCATCTGGCCGACCTTGGCGGTGGTGCCCTGCTTGTACAGGCCGCTCTGGTTTTGCCGCTGCAGCTCGTCCACACCGGCCTGCATTTCATTCATCGAACGGGTAAAGCGCACCTTGCCCGACTTGACCAGCGTGGTCTGGATGGAGTTCATCACGTTGGTGGTGTCGATGTACTCGCTGGTCTTGTTCTTGACGGTGGAGATGGTGACGGTGGGGCGGCCCTGGAAGATGCCGGTTTCCAGCAGGCCGCCGGTCATTTTCTCGGCAATCATTTGCAGGTCGGTAGAGCCAAACTCGTTGGTCACCAGCTCGACGGCCTTGGCGTCACCGTAGTTGACCTGGCGGTCAAAGCGCACCACGGGGGACGATACCTGGCAACCGGCCAGGACCAGCACGCTGGTGAGCATGCTGAGGGATAAAACGCGGCGGGTGGTCATAAAAAGTGTTCCTTGCTGTATTTATTTGTTGACATTCATTTCGAGGCGGAAGTCGGTGGCTGCGCCCGAGGGGGCCACGCTTTTGACGGTTTGCATGCCCTTGCCCATCACGCCCAGCTGCTTCCAGGACTCGCCGTCGCCCACCTGGTTGCCCACGCTGTCGAGCCAGCGGAAGCGGTAGAACACGGTGCGGTCACCACGTTCACTGTTGGCCAGGTCGGCCTGCACGATCAGGATGTCGTTGGGGCGGGTGATCCGCATCTCGACCACGCCGACGCCCTGGGACTCACCGCGCAGCGCCACTTTGGCGGCCACGGCGGCAGGGGTGGTCGGGTCTTGGGTCTGGGCCTGGGCGGTCAACGCCAGACAGGCGGCGGCAAGCGCCAGGGTTTTGAAAAACATGGGGGTTCCTTGGTCCGAAAAAGAGGGTTTAGTTGGTGGCGTCGGCTGGTTTTTTAACCGCCGGTTTGGCCGGGGCCTTGGGCGCAGGCTTGGCCACCTTGACGGTGCTGGTCACCACAGGGGGTGGCTCTGGCGGGGCGGCAACGGCCACCGCAGGCAGCTTGCCAAACATGCCCACATCGCCCTGCAGCACGGTGTTTTCATACAGGCGCAGCGGCACCAGGGCGTACTGGCCGTCGATGGCGATCGTCACGTTGTAGTCGCGGCCATCGACCAGCACGCGGTGCTCGCCCGGTGGCAAATAGCCCCGTGCCACATACACACGGCCGGGCAGCATGCGCCACATGCGGTCGTCCGCCTGCTCGGTTGCGACCGAGGCCACCGAACCAATCACCGCGCCCAGCAGGCCACCGCTCTTTTGCAGCTGGTCTTGCACCACACCTTTGGCGATCGCGCGGGTCACGCCGCGAAACACCATGCCGGGCATTTCGTCCTTCAAGGCGCGGCGGGCCATGACGTTCACGTCGACCACTTTTTCCAGCTTGAACTGCGTGCCCGACACCGTCATGCTGCCCAGCAGCGGATCGGTGCTGGGGGCGATCACGGGGTAGGAGACGCTGACGGTGCGGATCGAACCGCCCACCGGCACGGGCAGCGTGAACGCCGTCGGTTTGCGCGCCGGCGCGGTACCGGCCTCGACCACGAACAGCACGTCGGTCATCTTCTGGCGGCGGCGCTGGGTGAAGCCGGTGCGGTTGTCCAGGCCGCGCAGGCCTTCTTCCAGCACGGCTGTGTTGGGCTTGAGTTCAATCGCCTTGCGGTAGCCCGGCGCAGCCAGGCCAGACTCGTTCATGGCCTCGTACAAAAACCCCGCC
>CANFZJ010000029.1 GCA_947451445.1 Comamonadaceae bacterium | reverse complement strand
TGCTCAGGATTTCGTAGTGGAAGTCGGAGTTGGTCTGGAAGATTTCCAGGTCGGGCAGAAAGTGCACCTCGGTGCCGCGCTTCTCGGTGTCGCCGATGACCTGCATGGGCGAGACTTCGACGCCGTCCACCGTTTGCAGCAGGCGGTTTTGCACAAAGCCTTTGCTGAACTCCATCACGTGGATCTTGCCGTCGCGGCGGATGGTCAGGCGCAGCATTTTGCTGAGTGCATTGACGCAACTCACGCCCACGCCGTGCAGGCCGCCGGACACCTTGTAGCTGTTCTGGTTGAACTTGCCGCCCGCGTGCAGTTCGGTCAGGGCGATTTCAGCGGCCGAGCGCTTGGGCTCGTGCTTGTCGTCCATCTTGATGCCGGTGGGGATGCCGCGGCCGTTGTCCACCACGCTGATGGAGTTGTCGGAGTGGATGGTGACCAGAATGTCGTCGCAGTGGCCGGCCAGCGATTCGTCGATGGAGTTGTCCACCACCTCGAACACCAGATGGTGCAGGCCGGTGCCGTCGGATGTGTCGCCGATGTACATGCCCGGGCGCTTGCGCACCGCCTCCAGGCCTTCCAGGATCTGGATCGAACCTTCGCCGTAAGCCTCGGTCGCACCGGCCTGGTTGGTGTCGATGGTGGGCTGGAAGTTGGAGCTATCGGCCGTGCTGTCGCCCGTGTTCACCGCTTCCATGGATTCGGCATCGGTGGGGACGGGAGGGACGGGCTTGTTTTCTTCGGTCATGGCGGTCTACTGTGTTTGTCTGGGGGGTGGCCCCGGAGGCATCTTATGAATGAAATATGCCTCTAGCGCACGTTTGGTGTGCGCTGGTAGCTATCAAATAAATAGCATTAAATGCGCATCGGCATCACGACGTATTTGAAGGTTTCGTTCTCGGGAATGGTCAGCAGCGCCGAGCTGTTGCCGTCGCTCAGCGAGATGGTCACCATGTCTTGCGCCATATTGCCCAGCGCGTCGATGAGGTAGGTGACGTTGAAGCCGATTTCGATGCTGTCGCCGCCGTAATCGACGTCGAGCTCGTCTACCGCTTCTTCCTGTTCGGCATTGTTCGACGCCACGCGCAGGCTGCCCGGTTCCACGTTCAGGCGCACGCCCTTGAACTTGTCGCTGGTCAAAATGGCGGTGCGCTGCAGGCTGGACAAGAACGCCTGGCGGCCCAGGGTGATGTGGTTGTGGTGGTTCTTGGGGATGACGCGGTTGTAGTCAGGGAACTTGCCCTCGACCAGCTTGGTCACGAACTCCATGCCGTCAAAGCTGAACTTGGCCTGGTTGTTGGCAAACTGCATCTCGATGGCGCCTTCGGCGTCGCTCAACAGGCGTTGCATTTCCAGCACCGTCTTGCGCGGCAAGATCACCTCTTGTTTGGGTACTTCCACATCCAGCGCGGCCGACGCAAAGGCCAGGCGGTGGCCGTCGGTGGATACCAGGCTTAGCTGCTTGCCTTCGGCGACGAACAAAATGCCGTTCAGGTAGTAGCGGATGTCGTGCACCGCCATGGCGAACGATACCTGGCTCAACAGGGCCTTCAGCACTTTTTGCGGCACGCTGAATACCGGGCCGAAGTTGGCCGCTTCCTGCACCAGCGGGAAGTCTTCGGCAGGCAGGGTTTGCAGGGTGAACTTGCTCTTGCCGCCCTTGAGGATCAGCTTGCTCTGGCTGGATTCCAGGCTCACCGTTTGGTCGGCGGGCATGGTGCGCAGAATGTCGATCAGCTTGCGGGCACCCACGGTGGTGCTGAAGTCGCCTGTATCGCCATCCAGCTCGGCGCTGGTGCGGATCTGGATTTCCAGGTCGCTGGTGGTCAGCTGCAGTGTGCTGCCGGTTTTGCGCAGCATCACGTTGGCCAGAATCGGCAGCGTGTGGCGGCGCTCGACAATGCCCGCGACCGACTGCAGAACTGCGAGAACTTTGCTTTGTGGTGCCTTCAAAACGATCATGTCTACCCCGTGTGTTTATAAATAAGCTTTGCGAGAAATCGGCTGGGCGATTTTCCCAGGTTTTCCAGGCACTTAGCCTTTTAGCGTTTGTTCCAGCACGTGCAGCTGCTGGTTTAACTCGGTCAGTTGCTGGCGTTCGCCGCCAATCTTGCGCACCGCGTGCAGCACCGTGGTGTGGTCGCGGCCACCGAACAGTTCACCGATCTCGGGCAGGCTCTTTTGCGTCAGCTCTTTGGCCAGGTACATCGCAATCTGGCGCGGCCGGGCAATGCTGGCCGGGCGCTTCTTGGAGTACATGTCGGCGACCTTGATCTTGTAGTAGTCGGCCACGGTTTTCTGGATGTTTTCTACCGAAATCTGCCGATTCTGGATGGACAACAAGTCACGCAGTGCCTCGCGGGCCAGCTGGATCGACATTTCCTTTTGGTTAAACCGCGAGTAGGCCAGGCATTTGCGCAGCGCACCTTCGAGCTCGCGCACGTTGGAGCGCACGTTCTTGGCGACAAAAAACGCCACTTCCTCGGGCATTTCGGTGCCCTCGGCGCGCGATTTGTTGATCAGAATCGCCACCCGCATCTCCAGCTCGGGCGGCTCGATGGCCACCGTCAGACCTGAGTCGAAGCGCGATACGAGGCGCTCGTGGATGTCGGCCAGGCCCTTGGGGTAGGTGTCGCTGGTCATCACGATGTGCGACTTCTTGGTCAGCAACGCCTCGAAGGCGTTGAAGAACTCTTCTTGCGTGCGGTCCTTGTTGGCGAAGAACTGCACGTCGTCAATCAGCAACAAGTCCAGCGAGTGGTAACGCTCTTTGAATTCGTCAAAAGTCTTGCGCTGGTAGGCCTTAACCACATCCGATACGAATTGCTCCGCATGGATGTAGAGAACTTTGGCTTCGGGCCGGTCGGCCAACAAGCGGTTGCCCACGGCGTGCATCAAATGGGTCTTGCCCAGGCCGACGCCACCATAGATGAACAGCGGGTTGTACAGGTGGCCGGGCATGCCTGACACATGCATGGCCGCCGCACGTGCCATGCGGTTGGCCGTGCCTTCGACCAGGGTGTCGAAGGTCAGCGCGGTGTTCAGGCGGTTTTTGAACTGGGCTTGTGCGGGGTCTTCGGCGACCTGCGCCGCCTCGGATGTGGGGCCTGCGTCTTGTGACACCAGTGCCGCTGCATACGTGCGTACCTGCGCTTCACGCGGAGTGAGGGCTAACTCAAGCGGAATGGTTTGGCCGTACAGTTTTTCCAAAAGGTTGCTGATGCGGCCTACGTATTGCGCACGAATCCAGTCCAGCTTGAAGCGGTTGGCGACAAACAGGGTGACTTTGGAGAAGTCGTCGTGTACCTGGGCCACCAGCGGCTTGATCCAGGTGTTGAACTGCTGTTCTGGCAGTTCTTGGGCCAACTGTTCTATGCAGGCTTGCCAGAGGCTGTGTCCAGCACCACCTCCTGCGCCCGTGTTGGCGGGGATTCCCTCGGTCATTATTGGGCTTCTAGTTCTGTGGATAAATAAGGCTCGGCGAACCGACCATTGTAATTTATCCCACCCTTATCCACAATTTGTTCGCGATGTCCTTGCGAGATACCACGGAACCACAAAAACGAGGCCCATCTTGTCAGCCTCTAAATTATTTGCCATAATGCCGGGTTTCCCTGACTAAATTCATATGGTCAACTTGGGGCTTTTGGAGCTTTGGCTTCGAAAACCCGAACAAGACGAGCCAAATGGGTGTGCTTGGGGCAGGCGTAGCGATACGGTTGCCGCAGCTTCAGGGCCAATCAAGGGGTTTGAACCCTCATTTTTTTCGGCGATGTGCTTTTGGTTTACCTAGAACATCACCGATCCGAACTCTTCTAGGAAGTCATCATGAAACGCACTTATCAACCGTCGAAAATCAAGCGTGCCCGTACCCATGGTTTCATGGTCCGCATGAAAACCCGCGGTGGCCGTGCCGTCATCAACGCACGCCGCGCCAAGGGCCGCAAGCGTCTGGCTGTCTAAGCCCGCGCCCGGTTGGCGCGCGTTCTTGCTTTCCGACTTTTGCCCTTGACCTCGGCCCTGTAACTGCTGTGCAGCGACTCAAAACGCGGGCGCAGTTTCAGGTCGTCTTGGCGGGCGGCACGGTGGCACGAACCGTCCATTTCGCGCTGCACCGTGCAGCATTGGATGCTTGTCTTGTGCAAGCTCCGGCTGATTCCAAGCCAAAATTAGCTTCCTCAGGGCCCGAGTCCACGCGACCGCAGGCCCTGTTTGCCGTGGATGGCGTTTGGTTTGGTGCCATGGTGCCCAAACGCTGGGCTAAACGGGCGGTGACGCGTAACGCCATCAAGCGACAGATTTACCAGGTCAGCCAGGCCTTCGAGCCGCGTTTTGCACGGGCTGCCCATTTGGTGCGCCTGCGTAGCACGTTTGACCGCAAGCTGTTTCTCAGCGCGACATCCGACCAGCTTAAATTAGCCGTGCGGTCCGAGCTGGAGCAGCTGTTTGCCCGTGCCGTGCTACCCACCAAGGTGCCGACATGATGCAATCGCTGCTAATGGGCGTGGTGCGTGGCTATCGCTTGTTGCTCAGTCCTTGGCTGGGTTCGGCCTGCCGTTTTGAGCCGACTTGCTCGGCGTATGCTCTGCAGGCCTTGGAGCGGCACGGTGCCGCCGCTGGTTCGTATTTGACATTGCACCGATTGGCCCGCTGCCATCCCTGGTGCGATGGTGGCTTGGACCCGGTTTCGCAAGAACCGATCCGGCTTTTTGGCCATCTGCTTTCTTCTTCACCAAGATTTGTACCGCGCCCGCCTGATGGTCCAACGGACCGCCATTCAGGTGCGATGTAAGTCTTTTTCACATCCATAAGTAGCTCTTTCATGAACGATATCCGCCGCACCATCCTGTGGGTGATTTTTGGTTTTTCCATGGTGTTGCTATGGGACAAGTGGCAGGTGTTCAGTGGCCACAAAGCCACTTTCTTCCCCACGGCCCAGCAAGCAGAAATGGCTAAGCCCGCAGCGGCTGCTGCCAGTGCGTCCGTTCCGGTCGCCGTCGCGGCGGCTACGGGGGTTGCACAGGTTCCCGTGAGCTCGGCAGCCCCTGCTGCGGCCAAAGCCTTGGTAGAAGTCAGCACCGATGTGCTCAAGCTGACGTTTGACACCGAAGGCGGCTCCATCGTCCGCTCCGAGTTGCTCAAGCAGGTCGATATGGTGGACAAGGCCAAGAACTTCGTTTTGCTGGACGACAGCAAAGAGCGCGTGTACATGGCCCAGACCGGCTTGATTGCGGGTGTTGGCTCGGCAGTGGGTGCGCCTTTGCCCAGCCATAAGACGGTGATGTCTTTGGTGCCGGGTGAACGCACGTTGAAGGACGGCGACAACGCGCTGGTGGTTAAGTTCGAGTCGCCCGACGTGGGTGGCGTGAAGCTGGTCAAAACCTACACCCTGGAGCGCGGCGCTTACGTGATGAACGTGAAGCACGAAGTCGTCAACACCAGCGCGGTGGCGATTTCGCCCCAGCTGTACCTGCAACTGGTACGTGACGGCAACAAGCCTCCGGGCGAGTCCTCGTTCTATTCCACCTTTACCGGCCCTGCGGTTTATACCGATGCGCAGAAGTACCAAAAGGTCGAGTTCAAACAGATCGAAGAAAACAAAGTCGATATCGAAAAGCAGGCGAACAACGGTTATGTGGCCATGGTGCAGCATTACTTTGCCAGCGCCTGGCTGTTGGGCGATGGCATCTCGCGTGACCTGTTCATGCGCAAGGTAGATACCAACCTGTACGCCGTGGGCATGATCACACCGTTGAACGACATTGCACCCGGTACCAGCAAGTCGGTCGAAGCCCGCATGTTTGTGGGCCCGCAGCTGGAGAAGTACCTGGAGTCCCTGACGCCCGGCCTGGAGCTGGTCAAGGACTACGGCAAGGTGAAAATCCTGGCCGAACCCCTGTACTGGCTGCTCGACAAACTGCACGGCTTCATCCAAAACTGGGGCTGGTCTATTGTGGCGCTGGTGTTGCTGCTGAAGATCGCCTTCTACTGGTTGAATGCCAAGGCCTACGCCAGCATGGCCAAGATGAAGGCCATCAACCCCCGTATTACCGAAATGCGCGAGCGCCTGAAAGACAAGCCGCAAGAAATGCAGCAGGCGATGATGAAGATCTACCGCGAAGAAAAGATCAACCCGATGGGCGGCTGCTTTCCCATCATGATCCAGATTCCGGTGTTCATCGCGCTGTACTGGGTGCTGCTGTCCAGCGTGGAAATGCGCAATTCGCCTTGGATGCTGTGGATCCATGATTTGTCGGCACCCGATCCGTATTTCATTCTGCCGATCCTGATGGCCATGACGACCATGCTGCAGACCTCGCTGAACCCCGCGCCGCCGGACCCGCTGCAGGCCAAGATGATGTGGTTCATGCCACTGGCGTTCTCGGTGATGTTCTTCTTCTTCCCGGCCGGTCTGGTGATTTACTGGATTACCAACAATGCCTTGTCGATTGCCCAGCAATGGCTGATCAACACCCGTATGGGTGTGCCCCCCAAGTTCCATCTGCCGAAATTTTGAAACACCCCCAGGCTACACACTTCGTGTTTTCGCCACCCCCCTTGCAGGGGGCGAACCCAGTGGCCCGGCGGAGCCGGTTCCACGGGTTCCTGGCCTGAAAGCCGTGGTGCCCGTCGCCGGGTGGTGTCTTGAATCCCAAAGGCCGCTTCAATCTTCCAGGTTGAGCGGCTTTTTTTATTGAAAGTACCTACCATGCAAGTGCGTGACACCCGCCCCATCGCTGCCATCGCCACCGCCCCCGGCCGGGGCGCCGTGGGTATCGTGCGGGTCAGTGGCAAGAACATCGCCGCGGTCGTCGAGGCGCTGTGTGGTCGTCCGCTCAAAGCCCGGGAGGCGACCTATCTGCCTTTCCGCGATGCGGCGGGTGGGGCTATCGACCATGGCCTGGCCTTGCACTTCCCTGCCCCGCATTCCTACACGGGTGAAGACGTGCTGGAGCTGCAGGCCCATGGCGGGCCGGTGGTGCTGCAGCTGCTGTTGGCGCGCTGCCTGGAGGCGGGTGCGGCCATCGGCGTGCGGCTGGCCCAGCCGGGGGAATTCACCCAGCGGGCATTTTTGAATGACAAGATCGATCTGGCACAGGCCGAGGCGATTGCCGATTTGATTGATGCCAGTACCGAGGCGGCGGCCCGCAGTGCCTCCCGTTCGCTGTCGGGCGAGTTTTCCAAAGAAATCCACACCCTGCGTGACGGGCTTATCCATCTGCGCATGCTGGTCGAGGCCACCTTGGACTTTCCCGAGGAAGAAATTGACTTCCTGCGCAAGGCAGATGCGCACGGACAGCTATCAAAATTGCAGCAAAACCTACAAACGGTGATGCAACGTACCCGCCAGGGTGCGCTGCTGCGCGAGGGCATCAAGGTGGTGATTGCGGGCCAGCCGAATGCAGGCAAGTCGTCGCTGTTGAACGCGCTGGCCGGGGCCGAGTTGGCCATCGTCACCCCGATAGCGGGCACCACCCGGGACAAGGTGGCCCAGACCATCCAGATCGAAGGCGTGCCCATCCATGTGATCGATACCGCCGGCTTGCGCCGCAGCGATGACGCCATCGAAACCATCGGCATCGAACGCGCCTGGGCCGAAATTGAAGCCGCCGATGTGGTGCTGTTCCTGCACGACCTGACCCGGGCCGCGTTGCCTGACTACCAGGCGGCCGATGCCACGATTGCCGCCGAATTGGCCCACAAGCTACCCGTCCGCGTGCCAGTCATCGACCTGTGGAACAAGCTGGACTCCATGCCCCAGGCCGTACCCGGTGCGCTGGCCTTGTCCGCCAAAACCGGGGCTGGGCTGGACGGTTTGCGCCGCAAGCTGCTGGAAGTGGCGGGTTGGCAGGCCTCGCCCGAAGGGGTTTTCATTGCCCGGGCCCGCCATGTGCAAGCCTTGCAGCAGGTGGATGGGCATGTGGACATGGCCGTGGCGCATCTGGCGAGCCACGCGCAGTCGCTGGACTTGCTGGCCGAGGAGCTGCGTCTGGCGCAAAACGCCCTGAACGGCATTACGGGTGCATTCAGTGCAGATGATTTGCTGGGTGTGATTTTTTCGAGCTTCTGTATCGGCAAGTGAGGCCGACTGGGTTGTGCTGGCCGCAGATCGCCCTAAACTGGGGTAATCCATAGTATCCAGGCTACCTCCATGCAATCCTTTTTGTCCTCCCATGGCAAACCAGAGATTCAAACTTTGGTGGATGCAATTGCCATGAATAAAACGTCCGGCGGGGCACCTTTGAACCTGTCCGTAGCGCAGTGGGCGGTATTGGGCGAATATTTGCTGCCGCTAACCCTGGCCCAGGACGAGGTGCTGTGCCGCCAGGGCTCGACCGATCGGACCTTGTACCTCGTGGCCAGCGGCAGTTTGAACGTGCATTTTGAAGACGCCAACAAACGCATCCAGTTGGCTAT
Source organism: Comamonadaceae bacterium (assembly GCA_947451445.1). Lineage (GTDB taxonomy): Bacteria > Pseudomonadota > Gammaproteobacteria > Burkholderiales > Burkholderiaceae_C > Rhodoferax_B. The sequence continues at coordinate 6,944 of CANFZJ010000029.1, read as the reverse complement.
TCTGGGCGCGGGCAGTATGGTGGGTGAGGGGAGTTTTTTCTCCGGCAACCCGCGCCGTGCGACGGTACAAGCCGGTAGCAAGTGCGTTTTATGGAGTCTGCCGCCCCTGCGTTTCAGTGAACTAACCCACCGCAAACCCGATTTGGCCCTGGCCATCACCATGGCGGCAGGCATGGTGGTTGCCCAGCGCCTGCAACATGTTCAGCAGCGTATTGCAGTGACCTGATAGGGGCTCAGTGCCCGGCAAAGTCCACCAGCGTATATAGCGACAGGCCGCTATCGCGCAGTTTTTGCGAGCCACCCAGCTCCGGTAGATCGACAATTGCAGCGCCTTCGACCACGGTAGCGCCCAGTTTCTCCAGCAATTTCTTACCGGCCATCATGGTGCCACCGGTGGCGATCAGGTCGTCGATCAGCAGTACCCGGTCGCCCGCTTTGACTGCGTCGGTGTGCAGTTCAACGGTTGCGCTGCCGTATTCCAGTTCGTAGGTTTCTTCCACCGTGGTGAACGGTAGCTTGCCTTTTTTACGGATCGGTACGAAGCCGATGTTCAGCTCATACGCGACTACCGCCCCCAGGATGAAGCCGCGTGCATCCAGGCCCGCTACAACGTCAGGGCGCAGGGCGGGGTCCATGTAGCGGTGCACAAAGGCGTCGATCATCACGCGGAACACACGGGGGTTTTGCAGTAGCGGGGTAATGTCTCGAAACTGCACGCCGGGCGCTGGCCAATCGGGCACGGTGCGCATATGGGCCTTGAGGTACGTGCTGACGCTGAAGCTGGTCATGTAAATTTCACCAAAATGGGGCGGGCAGCTATTGTGCCTCCTGCGACTCCGTTTCAGCCCTTCAGGAATTTTTCTTCTGCTAGCGCCAGTGTGGCGGCTTCGCCCGACAGCACCAGCGTGTCACCGTCCTGCAGCAACAGTTCATCGCTGGGCAGCTCTGTCTTACCGGTTTGGCGGCGCAGGCTAATGACCCGTACACCCATTGCGTGCAGTGCCAGGCGGCCCAGGGGCTTGCCCAGGCACTTGGCGGCCATGGTGAGGGTGATGGTGGTCAACCGTTCGTGGCGCAGCTCGTCCACGCCGTTGTCGTCGGCCCCATGGAAATAGCCGCGCAGCAGGTTGTAGCGCGCGTCGCGCTGGTCCTGCACCACGCGTATCACCCGGCGCATGGGAACACCTACCAGCGCCAACGCATGGCTGGCCAGCATCAGCGAGCCTTCGATAGCCTCCGGTACGACCTCGGTGGCCCCTGCTTGGCGTAGTTTTTCCAGATCGTGGTCGTCCTGGGTGCGCACGATCACCGGGACCTGGGGCGCATGGGCGCGGGTGTGGACCAGTACTTTCAGTGCGCCCGGCACGTCCAGGTAGGTGATGACCACCGCGCTGGCCCGTGCCAGGCCCGCAGCCATCATGGCCTGCAGCCGTGCTGCGTCGCCAAAAACCACCGAGTCACCTGCGGCGGCGGCTTGGCGCACCCGGTCAGGGTCCAAGTCCAGCGCCATGTAGGGGATGCCTTCGCCCTCCAGCATGCGTGCCAGGTTTTGGCCGCAGCGCCCGTAGCCGCAGATGATGACGTGCTTGTTGGCGTTGATGGACTTGCGCGCAATGCTGGTCATTTGTAGCGATTGCTGCAGCCATTCGCTGCTGACCAGCTTCATCACAATCCGGTTGCTGAACATGATGATGAACGGCGTGGCCAGCATCGACAGCACCATGCTGGCCAAGATTGGGTTCATCAAGTGGGGTGGCACTAGCCGGTTTGTCTGTGCCAAGGTCAGCAGCACAAAGCCGAATTCGCCTGCCTGTGCCAGATACAGCCCGGTACGCAGGGACACGCCGGTGGTGCCGCCCATCAGTTTGGCCAGCGCGGTCACCATCACCAGCTTGAACAGTACCGGCAGCGTCACCAGCAGCAGCACCAGCGGCCAGTGTTCCAGCACCAGCCGCCAGTCCAGCAGCATGCCAATCGAGATAAAAAACAGCCCCAGCAGCACGTCGTGGAACGGGCGGATGTCGGTTTCCACCTGGTGTTTGTATTCGGTTTCTGAAATCAGCATGCCTGCAATAAACGCTCCCAGCGCCAGGCTCAGGCCTGCCAGTTCGGTCAGCCAGGCCAGGCCGAGGGTGATCAACAGCAGGTTCAGCACAAATAGTTCTTCGCTCTTGCGCCGGGCCACAATCGTCAGCCACCAGCGCATCACCCGCTGGCCGCCTACTAGCAACACGGTGATCAACAGCGATGCTTTGACCGACGCCAGCGCCAGCGCCGCAAATAGCTCTTCGGGCGATGAGCCCAGGGCCGGTATCAGTACCAGCAGCGGCACCACGGCCAAGTCCTGGAACAACAGCACACCCATCACGCGCTTGCCGTGCTCGGACTCCAGCTCCAGTCGTTCGGCCATCAGCTTGACCACAATCGCCGTACTGCTCATGGCCAGCGCGCCCGACAGTGCCAATGCGGTTTGCCATTCCATATGCCAGAGCTTTGGCGCGATGGAAGCGAACGCCAGCGATGCAAAAGTGGCAATCAGCATGGTCATCGTCACCTGGAACATGCCCAGACCAAACACGTGTTTGCGCATGGCGCGCAGCTTGGGCAGGTTGAATTCCAGTCCGATAACGAACATCAGAAACACCACCCCGAATTCGCCCAGGTGGGATATGCCCTCGGAGTTCTGCGCCAGCGCCAGTGCGTTCGGTCCGATCACGACGCCTACGACCAAGTAGCCCAGCATGGGTGGCAGCTTCAGGGAGCGAAAGGTGACGACCCCGAGCACAGCGGCCAGCAAGTACATCAGGGTGAGTTCCAGAGCGGTCATGCGCCTATGCTAACAAGCCGTTACACCAAACCGGGCCGATAGAATCGCGGACATGACTTTTGCTCCGCTGCCACCCCCTACCTTTGACGCTGAACGGGCCTTGCGCCAAGCCCGTGAGACCTTTGATATTGAAGCCGCTGCCGTGCTGGGCCTGAAAAGCCGCATGACCGATGCCTTTGCCCGTGTCGTGCAGTTGGTGTTGGAAGTGCAGGGCCGCGTGGTGGTCATGGGCATGGGCAAAAGCGGCCATATTGGGCGCAAGATTGCAGCCACGTTGGCCTCCACCGGCACCCCCGCCATGTTTGTGCACCCGGCCGAAGCCAGCCATGGTGACCTGGGCATGATCCAATCCAATGATGTGGTGATTGCCATTTCCAACAGCGGTGAAAGCGGCGAAATCACTATTTTGCTGCCCGTGCTCAAACGTCTGGGCGTGCCCCTGATTGCCATCACTGGCGGCCTGCAGTCCACCCTGGCCCGCCATGCCACCGAGGTGTTGGACGGCGGCGTGGACAAAGAAGCCTGCCCGCTCAATCTGGCCCCCACGGCCAGCACCACTGCGCAGCTGGCCCTGGGCGACGCATTGGCGGTTGCTTTGCTGGATGCGCGCGGTTTCAAGGCGGAAGACTTTGCCCGCTCCCACCCTGGCGGTTCGCTGGGTCGTAAGTTGCTGACCCATGTCAGCGATGTGATGCGTGTGGGCGATGCTGTGCCCCGTGTGCGGCCCGATACAGCCTTCAGCGACATGATGCGCGAGATGAGCGCCAAAGGCGGCATCACCGCCGTAGTGGACGCACAGCAGCAGGTGTTGGGTGTATTTACCGACGGTGACTTGCGCCGCTTGATCGAAAACGGCGTGGACTTGCGTGGCCAATCGGCCCAGGACGTGATGCACCTGCACCCGCGCAGCATCCGCCCCGACGCCTTGGCGGTGGACGCCGCTGAAATGATGGAGCGCCACCGTATCACCAGCGTGCTGGTGGTGGACGCTGTGGGCGTCCTGGTGGGCCTGGTTCACATTGGTGATTTGATGCAGGCGAAAGTCATCTGATGACGGTCCCCGCCATCCAGTTTGCCCCTGAGCTGCTGCTACGTGCCCAGAATATCCGGGTTGCATTTTTTGATGTGGATGGGGTGTTGACCGACGGCGGTTTGTTGTTTTCTGAGGCTGGCGAAACTCTCAAACGCTTCAACACCTTGGACGGCCATGGCCTGAAGTTGTTGCAAAAAGCAGGTATCACCCCGGCTGTTATTACCGGCCGCGACTCCTTGCCGCTGCGCAAGCGTTTGCAGGCCCTAGGCATCGTGCACACCCATTTCGGCACCGAAGACAAGCGCCCCGCTGCCGAGCAAACCTTGGCCGCTCTGGGGCTGGACTGGTCGCAGGCCGCTGCGATGGGTGACGACTGGCCCGATCTGCCGGTGATGCGGCGTTGCGCCTTTGCCTGCGCGCCCGCCAATGCCCAGGCCGAGGTGCTGGCTGCCGCACACTACGTCACCCAGCGCCAAGGCGGCCAGGGTGCAGCCCGGGAGCTGTGCGACCTGCTGCTGGTGGCCGGTGGCCATTACGCCCAACTTCTGCAAGAGTACCTGGCGTGACAGCACTACTGCGGTTGGTCTGGGAGCGGCTGTCCATCTACCTGCCTGTCATCTTGATGGGCGTGCTGGCCCTGGGCAGTTACTGGTTGGTGCGCAACACCCCTGTGTTTGCGGTTGTTGGCACGGCCGCGACTGTATCGCACGAGCCCGACTACTTCATGCGTACTTTTTCGGTCAAAAATTTTGATGCACTGGGGCACCTGAAAAGCGAGGTGCTGGGCGTGGAAGCACGCCACTATCCCGACACCGACACGGTTGAAATCGACCAAGTGCACATCCGCTCTGTCAGTCCGCAGGGGCTGGTCACCGTAGCTACGGCCAACCGGGGTTTGAGTAATGCCGACGGTTCCGAGGTACAACTGTTTGGCAACGCGGTGGTGGTGCGCGAGCCGGTTATGGACAACCACCGTGTCGTGCAGCCCCGCATGGAGTTCCGAAGCGACTTTTTGCATGCCTACCTGGACACCGAGCGCGTGCGCTCCAACAAGCCGGTCACGCTGATCCGCGGCGCCGACACCTTTACCGCTGACGCCATGGATTACGACAACCTGGACCGTCTCATGGCACTCGACGGGCGCGTGAAAGGCATCTTGGTGCCCCAGGTCGCTAAATAAAAACAAACCATGTCCCCACTCGTTTTCATTACCGGTGCGTCCAGTGGCATTGGCCAGGCTTTGGCCCTACGTTACCTGCAGGCGGGTTATCGGCTGGCCCTGGTCGCTCGCCGCGTTGCAGTGGTCGAATCGTGGGCTAGCGCAAATGGAATAAGCGCAAGTAGCTATCAAATTTATAGTGCAGATGTGACGATGGTGGACAGCATCGTTGCCGCTGGAGTGGCCTGCATGGCCTGCCAGGGCGTGCCCGACGTGGTGGTGGCTTGTGCGGGTGTCAGTATCGGTATGGACACTGCCGTCTTTGAAGACCTTGCCGTCATGGCGCAAACTTTTGCGACTAAAAACATGGGTACTGCGGCCACCTTCCATCCCTTCGTGAAAGCTATGCAGCAACGCGGCAGCGGAGTGCTGGTGGGCATCGGCAGCGTAGCCGCCATTCGCGGCCTGCCCGGCCACGGGGCCTACTGCGCCAGCAACGCAGGTGTGGTCAGCTACTGCGAGAGTTTGCGTGGCGAATTGCGCCCCAGTGGGGTCAAGGTAGTCACCATTTGCCCCGGTTACGTGGATACGCCCTTGACCCAGAAGAACAGCTACAGCATGCCGTTTTTGATGCAGCCGAAAGATTTTGCGGACAAATCATTTAAGACGATTCAAGCCGGAATGAGCTACCGCGTTATTCCCTGGCAAATGGGTGTAGTCGCCAAATTGCTGCGTATCTTGCCTAATGCCGTTTTTGACAAACTGCTGGTGGGCCGCGCCCGCAAACCTCGGCAGACCGACGCGGCTTCTTGAAGCCGTCTGCTGCAGGCAACAAAAAAGGCTCCCAAGGAGCCTTTTTTATGATTAAGCCGAGGGCTTAGTAACCGCCGCGACCACCGCCGCCGCCATTGCCGCCACCACCGCCACGGGGGCCAGAGCCGTAGGGGCTACGGAAACCACCGTCGCCACCACCGCCACCGCTTCGACCGCCACCGCCGCCATATCCACCGCCGCCGCCGCCTTCACCGCGACCACCGCCGCCGTAACCACCGCCACCGCTGCGGCCACCGCCACCACCGCCGTACCCGCCGCCGCCTTCGCCGCCGCTACGGCCACCGCCGTATCCACCACCACCGCCGCCATATCCACCGCCGCCGCCACCACCGGTGCGGGGAGGCCGAGCTTCCATGGGGCGTGCTTCGTTGACAACGCAGCTACGGCCACCCAAAGGCTGACCGTTCATGCCGTTGATGGCAGCTTGCGCTTCGGCATCGCTGCCCATTTCTACGAAGCCAAAACCTTTAGAGCGACCCGTGTCACGCTCCATCATGACTTTGGCGCTGGTGACGCTACCGAACTGGCCGAAAGATTGTTCCAGATCGCTGTCGCGCACGGAGTAAGGCAGATTGCCGACGTACAGTTTGTTGCCCATTAAGGGACTCCTCAAAAACACATTAATAAAGCGATGGAGTCCCGAAACCGCAATCTACAGATATTTAGGACGCGAAACCAACAGACACCGCAAACCCGTGTGAACTATTTATACACACTTTTGCATTATGTGGTCTAGATGAAAAGATTTCAAACAAAAAAAATAGACCTCTGGCTGGGGCCATAAATTGCAGGCAACAAAAAAGGGCCACAAGGGCCCTTTTTGAATTGGTAACTCGAAACTTGATGTTTCGGGTCAGCGCAATTTAGTAGCTGTTGCGGCCACCGCCGTAACCGCCGCCACCATTGCCGCCGCCGTAGCCGCCGCCATTGCCACCACCGTAGCCGCCGCCGCCAGTGCGGGGAGGACGTGCCTCCATAGGACGTGCTTCGTTGACAACCAGGTTACGGCCGCCCATAGCTTGACCGTTCATGCCCTTGATAGCAGCTTGTGCTTCGGCATCGCTACCCATTTCGACAAAGCCGAAACCCTT
>CANFZJ010000028.1 GCA_947451445.1 Comamonadaceae bacterium | reverse complement strand
TGAGCCCAGCAGGGGGCGCAGGTACAAGCGGAAGGCCTCGGGCACGCCGGTACCGCTGGGGGGGATAAAAGCGTCGTCCATCACCCGGGTTTTACCGGCCACCGCGTCCAGCGGCTGCAAGGTGTAGTCGCAGGCGTAGTCCCCGCTGCGCTGGATGGCGACCGAGCCGCCCTGCGCACCGGCCATGGCGTACTGCACGGCTTTTTCGCCCACCTCGCGGGCTTCGCGCTGGTCCACGTCCGACACGCAGCCCAAAAACGAACGCTGCAGGTAGCCCAGGGTGTCGCCGCGCACGCGCTTGATCTGTAGCTTGGACTTGATCTCGTCGCACAGCAAATCAGCCAGCGCGCCCGTACCGGACAACTGCACATTGCCGTGCGCATCGCGCTCCACCGCCTTGGCCAGCAGTGTGGCGATGGGCGCGCCGCTGGCGTCGTGGATGCCTTCGGACACGGCAATGACGCAACGGCCCAGGCGGTCATGGGTGGCCTTCACGTCGGCCAGAAACCGGGTGATGTCAAAAGTGCGCTCGGGCAGGTAGATGAGGTGGGGGCCGTCGTCGGCAAACTTCTGGCCCAAGGCGGCGGCAGCCGTCAAAAAGCCCGCGTGGCGGCCCATGACCACGCCCACGTAAATGCCGGGCAGCGCCGCGTTGTCCAGGTTGGCCCCGGCAAACGCCTGCGCCACAAACCGCGCCGCCGACGCAAAGCCGGGCGTGTGGTCGTTGCCCACCAGGTCGTTGTCGATGGTTTTGGGGATGTGCAGGCAGCGCAGCGGGTAGCCCACCTTGGCCGCCTCCTGGCTGACGATGCGCACGGTGTCCGACGAGTCGTTGCCACCGATGTAGAAGAACTGGCCGATCTGGTGCGCCCGCAGCACCTTGAATATTTCCTGGCAGTAAGCCAGGTCGGGCTTGTCGCGGGTAGAGCCCAGCGCCGACGACGGGGTAGCGGCCACCAGCTCCAGGTGCTGGCGGGTCTCTTGGGATAGGTCTACCAGGTCTTCGTCCACGATGCCGCGCACCCCATGGCGGGCCCCGTACACACACTCAATGCCGCCAAACCGCCGCGCCTCCAACGCCACGCCGGCCAGCGACTGGTTGATGACAGCGGTAGGACCGCCGCCCTGGGCGACCAAGATTCTTCCAGCTGCCATGGCGTGCTCCTGTGGGGCGTTGGGAAATGGTGGCACACGGTACCCCATGGCGGATTGGTGTGTAAAGCGGGTTTGCCAGGCCGATACGGATGATCAGCGAGCGACACAACGCACCCCACACAGCGCGCTGCAACAAGGGTTTACCAGTAAGTTTCAGCATGGTGTTTCATCTAAATTTTGATGAAAAACTAGAAAATTTTTAGATTCCTGTTGTACGTCAATATAGAAACATTCAATTTTTTACAACAGCAAGAAAATGGCGTAACCTAAAGTAAATCAAGTTACTTTAAAAACTATTTTTACGGGTCGTTGCATTGTCAGATTTGCCGACGTTCGCGTCCAACGCCCCGTATCTTCACCGTCCACCATGCATTTTTTGTCCAGTGCACCGGCTGAAATTTCGCTGTCCAACTACTTCAATCGTTTGATTTGGTGGTGTGTCCTGCCATTGGCTTTTTTGTCTATCTACCTGGCGGTAGACCATATCCGCACCGGACGCCAGAACGTTGATCGCGATGCCAACAATATGGGCCAGGCCATTTCGCTGGCGGTAGACCAACATTTGCGTGCACGTATGGCGGGCTTGCAAATGCTGGCAGCTTCACCCCTGTTGGATGACGTCAAGCGCCACCGGGAGCTGTACGAAAGCGCCCAGGGCTTCCAGTTGAGCTTTAACAGCCATGTGATCCTGGCGGACCTTGATTTGCATATGCTCTTCAATACGCGGGCAGACTTCGGTGCGCCTCTGCCCGACCTTCCGCGCCCAGACGGACACAGCGCCGTCCACACCGCACTTCAAACGGCAGCCCCCGCCACCGGCGACGTCTTTTTTGGACCGGTGGCAAAAAAGAATCTGGTCGCAGTGGCAGTCGCTGCGCAGCGTGCAGGCAAAACCCGCTACCTGCTTATCACCCCTTTTGAAACACAGCAATTTGAGGTGTATTTGCGGGATGTGCAATTGCCTGTGGGCTGGCAACTGGCTTTGCGGGACGGTAGTAACAATGTCATAGCCCGTCGCGACTCCGAGCCAGACGCAGCGCCAGCCCCGCCAAAGAAGTCAGGACCAGATACGCCTGCACCGCACCGGTATCTTTTCAAATCGTCGCTATCCCCTTGGGTGACGGAAGTAACCATACCGCAGGCTGCATACCAAGGGCCTTTATGGATGACGGCCTCTATCTTGGTCAGTGTGATTGCACTGGTTACAGCTGGTAGCGTGCTGGGCGGCCAGTGGGCCAGCCGCAGAATCGTGCGTTCTGTGGCGTCATTGGCAAACACGAACCCGATGGCGTCAGGGTCGATCCGGATCGCAGAAGTGGCAGACGTACGCCGCTTGCTTGACCACGAAAGGCAGGCACGCAATCTGGCCGAAAGTATCCACATCAAAAGCACAAAACGGCTGCAAAGAATATTTAATGACGCGCCACTGCCGCTGGGCATCATCACCACAGATGGCGATTTTCTGGATGTCAACGGACGCTTTGGGCAGGTATTTGGCTATGCGCTGGATGACATACCGACCGTAGACGCATGGTGGCTACAAGCCTGCCCAGACCCGATCTACCGCGCCTGGGTGGTGAACAGCTGGAACGCGTCGGTGACCCATGCGGAACGTGAGGGCAATGACATCGCGTCTGCAGAGTACCGGATCACCTGCAAGCATGGCGCCGTGCGCATAGTGACCATATCGGGAATTGTGTTGGGCAGCGAGATTCTGATCACCTTTTTCGACATCACCGAACGTCGGCAAAGCGAGGAGCGTTACCAAATCACATTGGATGCGACGCGCGATGGCCTGTGGGACTTGAATCTGGCCAATAAACAAGTGTTTCTTGCACCGCGCTTTTATGAGCTAACCGGCTACTTTTCCGGAGAGGTTCCTTCCGACTTGGACTTCGTCAAAAGTACCGTCCACCCGGAGGATTGGTCACAGATCATCCAAAAGAAAATCCTCTATGTGCAGCATGAGGGCGTCCACGAAGTCAGTGAATTTGACTACCGGCTGGTCACTCGTTCAGGAGACATCAAATGGATGGAGTGCCGTGCGCGGGTGGTGGAATGGGACAAGAGTGGTGTGCCACTGCGCGTGGTGGGCGTGATCACCGATATCGGGGCGCGCAAGCTGGCTGAAAAAGCGCTTCGGGAAAGTGAAGCTTTCGCCAAAGGTGTGCTGAACTCGGTGGCCTCGCACATTGCGGTCATAGATCGCAGTGGGTTCATTTTGGCGGTCAATGCACCCTGGGAGCGGTTCGCCCTGGACAATGGGGCCGTGCTGGGAAAGATGCCACCGCAAACAGGTGTCGGTGTGAATTACCTCGAAATCTGCCGCAGCGGACGCGACGACGCAAGAGATGGTGCCAAAGACGCTCGGGAGGGAATCCAGGCCTTGCTGGCTGGCGATATCGACTCATTTTCCATGGAATATCCCTGCCACTCGCCGACCGAGTGCCGCTGGTTCAGCATGTATGCCACACCACTGGATACCGGGGGCACAATTTCCGGCAACAAGGGCGCAGTGATTGTGCATACGGACATCACTGCCCGGAAAAATATGGAGATCGAACGCAAGCGCGCCAATGCCATGGCGAACCGGTTGGCTGTCTTTGCAGCAGCGGCGATCAACTATGCACTGGTCATGCTCAGCCATGACGGTGACATCGTGGAATGGAGCCATGGCGCGCAACAGCTGACAAAAATTTCTCGCAAGCAGGCACTAGGGCGGCGGTTTTCTTCGCTGTTCATACCGCAATCGGTCGATGCGGGCATTCCCGATGCCTTGCTGGACCAGGCGCATCTGGCCGGCCATGTAGCCGTTGAAGAGCTTATTGTGCGTGCGGACAGCTCCAGTTTCGCCGGCTCCGGTACGCTGTATTGGCTAGAGGAGAGCAATGAGGGTGCGCACTTCGCGCTCATCCTGAGCGATGTGACCGCCAGCCAGCAAGCCGCCTTGCAAGTGGTAGAGAGTGAAGCCCGCCTGTCTGCGGTGATTGCAGCCGCCAGCGACGCCATCGTCAGCACAAACCCCGAAGGTATTGTGCAACTGTTCAACCCTGCGGCAGAGCGCATCTTCCAGGTGCCGGTCGGCGACATGATTGGGGAAACCCTTGAGCGACTGATACCCGGAGTCCATAAGCTGAAACACAGGCAGGCTATTAAAGGTTTTGCCAACTCCCCCACCAGCCAGCAAAGCATGGGGGTAGGCACGGTGGAGGCCTTACGCGCAGATGGGCAAATGATTGAACTGGAAGCGTCCATCTCTAAAGCCAATGTTGGCGGGGCGATCGTGTTGACAGCTATTCTGAGGGACGTAACCGAACGAACCCGCGCAGATCGGGCACTAGCGCAATACCAGGAAGAACTCGCAGGTTTGACCCATCGGTTGATGCGGCAGGAGAAAGAAACCACACAAAGACTCGCCCAGGCCCTGCACGACGAATTAGGCCAAACCCTGGCCGCGCTACGGCTGATATTTGATGCAGAAAATCGAACTCTGGTAGAAGATGTGGGCCTGAAAGTATGGGCCCAAAAAATGGAACGTCTCATTGAAGAGGCCAACCAACAAGCCCGCCAGGTGCTCACGGATCTGCGCCCACCGTTACTGGATGAACTGGGGCTGCAGGCAGCGCTCGACAACGAATTACGCAAGCGCGAGGCAAACCATGAAATAGTGGGCTTCCAAATGGCCTGGAACACAGACCAGGCCGATATTCGCTGGCCCAGCCAGGTAGAGTATTCGGCCTTCATCGTGGCGCGTGAAGCCATCAATAACGCTTTACGGCATGCAGACCCTCAGACGGTGCTGGTAACGGTGCACGGCAGTGAAAACCAAGTGCATTTGACGGTGCGCGACGATGGGCGCGGCATCGCTGGCCTGGCAAGCTTGGACCGCAGTGGGCATCTGGGTCTGATCGGCATGCGCGAACGCGCAATTGCCATCGGCGCTACGCTGAACATTCACTCGTCACCCGAGACCGGTACCGCCATCGAGCTGCACTGGAGTCGATCAGTATGAGCCGCCTGTACCTAGTCGATGACCACGCCTTGATGCGCGAAGGTTTGCGTGCACTGCTGGAGAGCGCCGGCCACCTGGTGGTGGGCGAGTCTGATAGCCCAACCCCCGCCATCGCAGATATTGCACGCCTCCAACCCGACGTTGTGCTGCTGGACCTGAACCTGGGCAGCCGGTCTGGCTTTGAAGTCCTACAAGAAATCGAACGGCGCAAGCTGCCGTCCAAAGTGGTCGTACTCACCATGTCCGACCAACCACGCCATGTGGCGGAGGCATTGCGGATGGGCGCCATGGGCTATGCGCTCAAAGGTGCGGCCAGTACCGGACTGATCCAGGCGATTGCAGCGGCGATGGCTGGTCGCAGGTTTCTGGGTGCGGGTGAAACCGAGTTGGCAGTCCAAGGACTGACCGCGTCTTACCAGGCACCAATAGCACCACTGTCACCGAGAGAAAGGCAAATTCTGCTGATGGTGGCACGCGGTGCGTCCAGCACGGCGATTGGCGAACAACTGCATATATCAAGCAAAACGGTGGATACCTACCGGAGTCGCCTGATGTCAAAACTTCAACTAGGTGATATTTCGGCAGTGGTGCGATGGGCCATCCGCAATGGACTTATCAGCGCAGATGAGCCGTAACGGCAAATAACGTTAGCGACCTAGCGGTGTCCCTACAGCCGCAATCAAGAATCCCCTACAGACCGTACGCGCACCTGGCTGCAATATGCCACCATGTATCTGGACGTTCTGCCATTCACACCCAACCGAGATATTCGAAGCACTGCTGCACGGCTCGCTCTGGCGGCTGCTCTTCCTTTTATCTCGCTGGGAATCCAATGGTCTTTGTGGTCCTGGTTGCAGCCTTTTTCATGGCTTCTTTTTTACCCCCCGGTTTTCATAGCAGCACAAATCGACGGACGCCGCGGTGCCCTTATCTCCTCGCTGATTGCGGCCCTGCTGGTCAGTTACTTCTTCATCCCACCATACCTCAGCTGGTCCGGTGGTCACGAGAACAGCTGGATTAGCGTCATTGTTTTCATACTCATGGGTTGGCTCTTTGGTGAAGTGCATGAAAAGTTCAACGCTGGACTGCAAAAAGAACGGCTTAGCTATAGCCAACGCAATGCAGAACTGGCTGCCATCGTGGAAACCACCAATGACGCTGTCATGAGTGGAACACTGGAGGGAAAAATTCTTTCATGGAATCGCGGGGCTGAGCGCCTGTATGGCTATAGCGAACAAGAGGCAGTTGGACAACACATTGCCCAACATTACGCACCGAAACAACAGGATGAAGTAACACAAATATTGGCACGGGCAGGCAGGGGAGAAACCATTGTCGGGCTCGAAAGTCGCCGCATGAACAAGGCAGGGCAAGAGTTTTTCATATCGGCCACCGTATCCCCCATCCGCGACGCATCTGGTGCCGTGGTAGCGGCCTCCATGATTGCAAGAGACATCACACAGAGCAAATTAGACCAAGCTGCACGCCAGCACAGCGAACGCCGTTTCGAGAGCCTGTTCAATTCGATGGATGAAGGTTTTTTTCTTGCCGAGTTAATTTTCAACGAAGCGGGAGACGCAGTGAATTGGCGTTATCTGGACATCAACCCTGCCTTCACCAAAATCACCGGAAAATCATTTGCCGAAGTAATAGGTAAAACCGTTTTTGAATTATTTCCCACGCTGGATGTACAGTGGTTTGCAAGCTGCGTACAGGTGGCACGGTCCGGTGAATCACTTGCATTCGAAAGATTCGGGCAAGCGACACGTCGGCACTATGCCTGCAACTTTTACTCACCTCAACGCAACCAGTTCGCCTGTATTTTTTCTGACATTACAGAGCGCAAGTTGGCGCAGATGGAGCTCCAGGCAAGCCAAGCACGTTATGCACGCGTCATGGACGGTGCTGACCAAGGTTTTTGGGAGTGGGACTTAGCCTGCCAAAAACTTACCGTCAGCGCTCGATTTGAATCTCTTCTGGGCTACGCAAAAGGAGGCTTCAACATTGAACCCAGCCAATGGCCTATGCACATACACGAGGACGACTATCCCCGTACCCACTGTGCCGTGGTACAGAACCTGCGGGGTGCCAGCACCTTTCTTGAAACGGAAGTGCGGTGTCGCAACCAGGCGGGCTCGTGGTGCTGGGTCCGTTTACGCGGGAAAGTCACGGCACGCAACGACGCCGGTCGCGCCCTCATGTTGTCAGGAACACTTACGGATATTTCACAGCATAAGCAGGCCGAAGAGCTGATCTGGCAGCAAGCCAACTACGACCAGCTCACCCGCTTACCCAACCGCAGCATGTTGCGCGATAGGCTGGACCAGGAGATAAAAAAATCACTCCGCGACGACTCCCGTGTAGCCATTCTGTTTATAGACCTGGACCATTTCAAGGAGGTTAATGACACGCTGGGCCATGACAAAGGCGACCAATTGCTTCTGGAAGCGGCTCGACGCATCCAAACCTGCATCCGGGAAACAGATACCGTATCGCGCCAAGGTGGCGACGAATTCACCGTAGTTCTGCCGCAGGCCAGCAACCTTGAACGCATAGAAGGCATTGCACAAAACATTCTGATCGTCCTATCGCAAGGTGTAGACCTCGAAGGCGAGCAAACCTTTGTCTCGGCCAGCATTGGTATCGCGCTATTTCCTGACGATGCCTCCAATATGGAGAACCTCAGCCAGTGCGCAGACCAAGCACTCTATGCGGCCAAAGACGCCGGGCGTAACCGCTTCAGCTTTTTTACGCCAGACATGCAGGACTCGGCCCAGACACGTATGCGTTTGACCAATGACTTGCGCAATGCCCTGATCGGTCAGCAGTTACGTCTGGTGTACCAACCCATCGTCTGTCTCGCCACAGGCAACGTGCACAAAGCAGAAGCGCTCATCCGCTGGCAACACCCACAGCGCGGCCTGATCAGCCCAGCAGAGTTCATTCCACTGGCCGAATCCAGCGGGTTAATCATTGAGATTGGTGAATGGGTATTCAGGAAGGCGGCCCTTCAAGCCAGGCAATGGCGCAAATCACACCACTCTGAGTTTCAGATCAGTGTCAACAAATCCCCAGTCCAGTTTTCCAATGGATACGGACAACATGGTACATGGCCTGACTACTTAGAGAGCCTGGGACTTCCCGGACAAGCCATCGTAGTGGAGATCACGGAGGGGTTACTGCTGGCGCCGCGCGCTGACATCATCACACAACTGTCAGATCTGCGCCGAGGCGGGCTTGGTGTATCGCTGGACGACTTTGGCACGGGATACTCTTCCTTGTCGTATCTACAGAAATTTGACATAGATTTTGTCAAGATTGACCAATCATTCGTTCGCAATCTCACAGCCGCGTCTAAGAATATGGCGTTGTGCAAAGCCATCATCGTTATGGCCCATGAGTTAGGGATGGCAGTGATCGCGGAAGGTATCGAGACAGCCAGTCAGCGGGACTTACTCACTGCGGCCGGATGTGATTACGGACAGGGTTACTTGTTTTCCCGGCCTATTCCACCCGGAGATTTCGACAGTTGGATGAAAGTTAATCTGCACGCGATGCATAAAAATACCACATAAGAAACAGCCACCTGAACGTGTGGCTACCAGGAGTCAAATCGATGCCCATTTCTAGCGCACCCCAAACCACTGCAGACCAAAGTCTGAACGAGCTGGACACATCCGATTTTTTTGAAGGCAGTCCGATTGCCACACTGGTTATTAATGCAGATCACGTCGTTACACATTTCAACCGGGCTTGCGCCATGTTGCTAGGCGTACCCGCTTCGCAAGTAATTGGCAAAGCCGGATTAGGCCGAATCTTTTATGACGTAGAACGACCAGTTATGGCAGACCTGATTGTGGACGGTGCCATGGAAGATATTTTGTCGGATTTCTATCAAAACCGTTATCGTGGCTCCTTGGTAATACCAGATGCTTATGAAGCAGAAGGATTTTTTCCAAAATTAGGGGCAAATGGTCGTTGGCTATTCTTCACTGCAGCGCCATTAAGAAATGCAAAAGGAACAGTCGTAGGTGCTATTGAAACTTTACAGGACATCACCGAAAGAAAAATAGTGGACTCTGCGCTAATGGAAGCCCAAATTGAAGTGGAAGCGATCGTAGAGCAACGCACTAAACAGTTAGCAGAGTTAAATGTGGTATTAAAAGAAGATGTCGGACGCCGAGAGAAGGCAGAGCAAGAACTCCTAAAACGCAATGCAGAACTCAACACACTCAATGAGAAGCTGTCGATGGCACAGGAGCATCTGGTGCAATCTGAAAAACTAGCATCCATTGGCCAGCTGGCCGCAGGGGTTGCGCATGAAATAAACAATCCGATTGGCTATATTTTTTCTAACTACGGAATGTTAGAAAAATATCTAATAAGTCTTTTTGACATGCTGACGCTCTATGAGCAAGCGGAGCATGCTTGCAGCAACGCTGATTTATCCCAAGCGCTTCAAAGAAAACGTGAAGAATTAGAAGTCGATTTTTTAAAACAAGATATTCCGGAACTAATGAAAGAGTCCAAAGAAGGCATCGTCAGGGTACGAAAGATTGTGCAGGATCTCAAAGATTTTTCTCACGTTGAATCAAAACCAGAATGGCAATTAAGCAATTTCAATCAAGGAATTGACTCCACCCTGAATGTGGTAAATAACGAAATAAAATACAAAGCGGACATCATAAAAGAATATGGTGACATTCCAGATTTTCAATGCATACTTTCACAAATCAACCAAGTGGTTATGAACTTGGTCGTCAATGCAGCACATGCAATGGGTACAGAACGCGGCAAAATTTATATCCGTACAGGTTGTGACAACGAAAATGCTTGGCTAGAAGTGGAAGATACCGGATCTGGGATTCCCAAAGATGTGGTCCCTCGTATATTCGACCCGTTCTACACGACTAAGCCTGTTGGCAAAGGCACTGGTTTAGGGTTATCTCTGTCGTATGGCATAGTGCAAAAACACCGTGGTCATATTGAAGTGCATACCGAATTAGGCCGTGGAACAACGTTTCGGGTGACTTTGCCACTGCGACAAGATACTCTGACGCCCACGCCATCAGGGAGCCTGCCATGATGGAAGCCAGTGTCACTGACGAACCCAGCAGCCTTACCATCCTGTGTGTGGACGACGAGGCCAATATATTGTCATCACTGCGCCGCACGCTCAGAACCAATGGCTACCGGGTACTGACCGCCCTTAGCGCCCGCGAAGGCCTGGCCACGCTGGAGCAAGCCCAGGTGCATCTGGTGATCTCCGACATGCGAATGCCCGAAATGGATGGGGCTGCTTTTCTGGAACAGGTTCGTCAACGCTGGCCTGACACAGTACGCCTGCTTCTGACCGGCTACGCCGATATCCCGTCCATCATTCAAGCCATCAACAAGGGAGAGATTTACCGTTACGTCGCCAAACCCTGGGACGACCAGGATCTGCAACTCACAGTCCGAAGCGCACTGGAACGCATGCTGCTGGTACAACAAAAACGTGCGCTAGAGGCCCAGGTGCACCAGCAAAACGAGGCCCTGGCGCAACTGAATGCGGAATTGGAGGCCAAGGTCATTGAACGCACCTCGGATCTGAACGCTGCGCATGCAAAGCTGAAGAAAAACTACCTGAACTCCATCAAAGTCTTCTCCAACCTGATGGAGCTTCGCGGCGGCAACCTCAACGGACATTCCCGCACCATGGCCGACTTGGCACGGCGCACGGCAGCCAATATGGGGCTACAGGAAACCCTGCAGCAGGACGTTTTTGTGGCGGGACTGCTGCACGACATTGGGCAAATTGGTTTGTCTGACGAGATTCTGAAACGACCCGTGGGACGCCTATCAGAAGATGAATTGGTGTTGTACCGGCGACACCCCGTTCTGGGTGAGATGGCACTGATGTCCCAAGACGATATGCAGGGAGTTGCATCCCTCATCAGATCCCACCATGAACGGTATGACGGCAGAGGCTTTCCGGACGGCCTGTCAGGCGACGCGATTTCCACCGCTGCAGGCATACTAATCGTAGTTGAGGCGTATCTGGACATGCAAGCAGGTAACCTGAGTCAGGCCAAACTCACTGCACCTGAAGCGCGCGCCATGATTTCCAGGGGGCGTGGTACGCAGTTCAATCCTGAAGTAGTTGACGTATTCCTCCAGATTGCAGTGAACGCGGCACCCGCGACAGACAGCCCCTGCGTTCTGCTCAGTACCGCCGAACTACTGCCGGGCATGGTGATTGCCAGGGACCTTCTGACGCGGGACGGCATTGTGCTTCTCAGTGCGGAACATGTGCTGACGGAAAAACTCATTCACCTGTTACAGCAACGCGAAAAACGCGATGGGAGCAACATGATGCTGCCAATTAAGCTGGAAACCAAGCTATGACCACTTCCCATATAGAGGAGCGATTGGAAGCCCTTGAAGAGCGGCGCGCATTGTTATTGGATGTATTGACCGGGTTACCAGGCAGAGATGCACTGCTAGACCGCATTGAAGAACAACGATCAAGCACCGCTGCAGGCCTGCTATGCATTGATATGGACCAATTGGCTGCATTGAACGAAGCAATGGGACTCACCGCGGGTGATGTTCTTCTGGCCGAGGCCGCCAAACGCATTGCCTTACACACCGGTGAATCCAATTTTCTTGTACGTTATGGAGGTGATGAGTTTGCCTTGCTGATGCCGTTCGTCGAATCCGCTGGCCACATAGAACGCAAAGCATCTGAATTGCTTGACGCACTACGACGTCCCTACCTGATTGCCGGACGTGAAGTGTTCGTGGGTGCCAGCATCGGTATTGCATTTGCCAGTACGCCATTGCTGCAACATGCAGAAGCTGCACTGGCCAGGGCAAAAATATCCGCACGTGGTAGCTGGCTTATGTATTCACCGGGTCTAGCGCGTTCCCAGTATGAGAGGTTTCATTTAAAAACCGAGTTGCGTCAGGCCATCGAACAATCACAGTTCGAGGTGTATTACCAACCTAAGGCTTCCTGTCGCAGTGGCATGGTGACCGGCTTTGAGGCTCTCATACGATGGAACCATCCTCAGCGTGGGCTTATTTCACCGTCAGAGTTCATTCCAGCGCTGGAGGAAAGCGGACTGATCGAACGTGTGGGCGCATGGGTACTCAAAGAGTCCTGCATGCAACTCAAACAATGGGACGCCGCGGGATACAGTGCCTTACAAATAGCCGTCAACGTGTCGCTGCGCCAGCTTGCGGACCCTGCGTTTGCGGAGCTCGTCGGAAACACGCTTTTAGAAACACATTTG
Source organism: Comamonadaceae bacterium (assembly GCA_947451445.1). Classification (GTDB taxonomy): domain Bacteria; phylum Pseudomonadota; class Gammaproteobacteria; order Burkholderiales; family Burkholderiaceae_C; genus Rhodoferax_B. The sequence goes on along the minus strand of CANFZJ010000028.1, from coordinate 3,053 downwards.
TCGCCGCAACGGCTCGAACTGGAACTGACGGAAAGCATGTTGATGCACGACTCCGTATCGGCCGAAGCCTTGCTCCGAAAACTGAAAGCGCTGGGAGTCCGGCTAGCCATCGACGACTTCGGCACGGGTTACTCCAGCCTGGCATACCTCAAGCGCTTGCCCATAGACACTATTAAGATTGATCGGGCCTTTGTACAGGACATCACAACCGATCCAAACGACGCATCCATCACGCGGGCCATTGTGGGTATGGCCCACAGCCTCAAAATAGCAGTGGTTGCAGAAGGCGTAGAGACCGAAGCGCAGCTGTCCACCCTGATTGCCGAACAATGTGAATCGGTTCAAGGTTATTACATCGGCAAGCCCATGCCGGCGGACAAGGCACTGGCTTTTCTCAGCTCGGGCTGGAGCATCGCACCCGAAATACTGGGACGCCCCGTGAAAGCACGCACCCTGTTGCTGGTGGATGACGAAGAAAGCATCGTGCTAGCACTCAAGCGCCTACTTAGGCGCGAAGGCTATCGAATCCTGAGTGCCAGCTCGGGGGCCGAAGGCTTGGATCTACTGGCTAAAAATGATGTGGACGTCATCGTATCGGATCAGCGCATGCCCAACATGACCGGCGAAGAGTTCCTGCGCCGTACCAAGGAGCTGTATCCAGATACAGTGCGCATGGTACTTTCAGGCTACGCCGATATGCAGTCGATCACCAATGCCATTAACCGAGGAGCTGTTTACAAGTTTCTGAGTAAACCCTGGGACGATCAAAACCTCAAAGATAATATTCAGGAGGCGTTTCGGCGGAAAGAGCTCAGCGATGAAAGCCGTCGGCTGGTCAACGATATTGCGGTCGCCAACACAGACCTAAACCGAAGCAATAAATCATTAGCAACCATGCTCGACGAACAGTCGCACCGCTCCATGATCGGCCATGCTGCGCTCGCCATGGTGCAGGAAACCCTGCATCTTCTACCCGCTCCGGTAGTGGGACTAGATCCGCAGGGTATGGTGGTTCTGCGGAACGAATCGTTTTTCAAGCTGCATTTATCCATGGATGCCTGCTCCACCTTGGCATCACACTGTCCACCGTGGCAAGACACAGAGTCATTCTTCCTTGAAATGACGGACCAAGACAACCAGCGCTGGAACATCGCCGGTCGAAATCTGGTCACAGGTAACCAGCACCGGGGAACTGTATTTGTTTTCCTTAACCGTCTTTGCCATCATGCATGACCTTACGAAAAACCAAGCACACAACGCGCCCCCAAGCCGCAGCGAAGTACCCGTATCCAACGCAACCGAGGATATCGCCTCCCTACTAGCACACCAATTCCGCCGAGCTGGAAACGGATTGGGTAGCAAGGCACTGGAATCGGCATTGATTGCCTATTTTCAAAAGACAGGCAAATGATCGCACCTACTTTGCAGCAGGCTACAACAGCGGTACAACAGCTACCAACGCTGCCAAGCACCTCGCGCCAGGTACTCGAATACCTGAATGACGACACTACGGATCTCCACAAGATTGTGCGAGCCATTGAATGCGACCAGGGCCTGGTAGTCCGCATCCTCTGTATGGCTAACTCTCCATTTTTTGGCCTGACGAACAAGATCCAAAACATCAAAGAAGCGTTAGTGGTACTAGGCTTTGCAAATCTCCGCATGGTTGTGATCTCGGCCATGCTGACCGCGCAAAAATTTCCCAATCTTGCCAATGACATCCGCGTACAGGCCATCTTTCGCCATAGCCTGGCGGTGGCTATCTGCGCATCCGTGATTGCGCGCAACAACAAACTGGATGCCAACCTGCTGTTTTTAGCCGGCATCCTGCACGACATAGGCACCCTGGCGTTGATGTCAAGCTACCCGGATTTTTATGCTGAAGTGGAAAAATGCCGCCATACGGACGACCTCTTGCTCTACGAAGCCGAACGCAGTATTTTCGGATTTGACCACTCCATGATAGGTGCCGCGTTATGCCGCCACTGGAATCTACCGGAAGCCATTGCACAGGCGCTTGAAGGCCACCACCTCTCTGAAAACCAGGCACTGCCAACCAGCGAAGTACCACGCAACGAACTGCTTGCGGGCGTCATACATATTGCCGATGCCATTGCCCATGGCTTGAATCTGGAAAAAGCACCACATTCGATCGTCCCCCCCGTCTCTGACGCCATGTGGTATCGGCTTATCGGAAGGCAAGACCAGTTCATGGACGACTTGGCCGAGGTAGAAAGTCTCTATGGAGAACTTCTGGTGCTGATCGATTGTTGAGCGGCAAGACCCCACGCTGACGCAAACAAAGGCCCGATCTAGCGCCATAGACGTGAAGGAGCGTCGGCTGCAAGTGCACCAATATCCGCAACTTTCCAGACCCTGCCCTTGAAATGTCACAAGATACCCTTATCATTAGCACTCGTAGGGGTTGAGTGCTAACACTCGACCCCACGCCCTCTTTCCCCCACATTCCCTATTTAGGAGATTCCATGAACCTACGTCCCCTCGGCGACCGCGTGATCGTCAAGCGTATCGACAGCGAAACCAAGACCGCTTCCGGCATCGTGATTCCTGACTCGGCTGCTGAAAAACCAGACCAAGGCGAAGTGCTGGCCGTCGGCCCCGGCAAGAAGAACGACAAGGGCGAAATCTCTGCTCTGACCGTCAAGGTCGGCGACCGCGTTTTGTTCGGCAAGTACAGCGGCCAAACCGTCAAGGTTGCCGGTGACGAACTGCTGGTCATGAAAGAAGACGATCTGTTCGCAGTCGTCGAATCCAAGTAATTTTGCGGGACTGACCGACTGACGCGCGCAGCGCCCGGTCGCTCTGTCCCCAACTAGTTAAATTTTTCAGGAGAAATTCTCATGGCAGCAAAAGACGTAGTTTTCGGCGGCGAAGCCCGCGCACGCATGGTTGAAGGCGTGAACATCCTGGCTAACGCAGTCAAGGTGACCCTGGGCCCTAAAGGCCGTAACGTGGTTCTGGAGCGCTCGTTCGGCGCCCCTACCGTGACCAAGGACGGTGTGTCCGTGGCCAAGGAAATCGAACTCAAAGAC